>NZ_JBFUIC010000056.1:0-26621 GCF_056402075.1 Pseudomonas sp. P4_C3 | reverse complement strand
ATGGACGCCCAGACAACGCGGGCATTCAGGAAGCTCGCGTTATCGTTAACGCCCATCGCGAGCAGGCTCGCTCCTACAGTTGGGCGGTGTTATTTCAAGTGCTGTTTCAGTTCTTCAGACGCCTGCAACATCGCCGAACGCACCGCCGGCACCTGGCTTACCACGTTGAGCAAACCGTAGTCGTGGATCAAGCCGTTGTAGCGAATCGAGGTCACCGGCACACCGGCTTCATCGAGTTTGCGGGCGTAGGCTTCGCCTTCATCGCGTAACACGTCGGCACCGGCGGTCTGCACCAGCGCTGGAGGCAATCCTTTCAACTGGGCGGTGGTCGCGCGCAGTGGTGAGGCGTAGATCTCGTTCCGTTGATTGGCGTCGGTGGTGTAGTTGTCCCAGAACCACTTCATCATGTTTTTGGTGAGGAAGTGCCCTTCGGCGAACTGGTTGTAGGACGCTGTTTCGAAGTTGGCATCAGTCACCGGCCACAACAGCACCTGGAACTTGATCGCCGGTGTGCCCTTGTCCTTGGCCATCAGCGCAACCACGGCCGCCATGTTGCCGCCGACACTGTTGCCGGCTACTGCCAGGCGCTTGCCATCGACGTTGATCTCTTTACCGTGCCCGGCCACCCATTGGGTCGCCGCGTAAGCCTGGTTGATCGCCACCGGGTAATGCGCTTCCGGCGACGGCGTGTAGTTGACGAAGACGGCCGCTGCACCCGAACCCGTCACCAGGTCACGTACCAGCCGCTCGTGGGTCGGGAAATCTCCCAGTACCCAGCCACCGCCGTGGAAGAACATGAATACGGGCAGCTCACCCTTGACCCCGGCCGGCCGGACGATGGTCAGGCTGATCGGTTGGCCGTCGACTTGAATGGTCTTCTGGCTGACATCGGCTTTTGGCTGCGTCAGCTTCACCCCGGCCTGCGCGCCTACCAGAACGGCGCGGGCCTCGGCGGGCGTCATTTGCTCCATCGGCTTGCCGGTACCGGCGTTCAGAACGTCGAGGAATGCCTGGGTGTTGTGTTCAACCCCAGTACCTGCGAACGCGTTGCTGATGGACAAGGCGAGAAGGGTACCGGTCAAGACTTTGCTGAAAGTGTTCATGTTCGTTTCCTGTTCGGGCCTGGGTAGTCAGCGCTTAGACGGTTACGTGCAGACGCACATCGACGTTGCCACGGGTGGCGTTGGAGTACGGGCAGACCTGGTGGGCCGCGTCGACCAGTGCTTGTGCGTCGGCTTGTTCAAGACCGGGCAGGCTGATGTGCAGGTCGATGTCCAGACCGAAACCGCCAGGGATCTGGCCGATGCCGACATGGGCGGTGATCGAAGCGTCGTTCGGGATGCTGCGCTTGGTCTGGCTGGCCACGAATTTCAGGGCGCCGATGAAGCAGGCGGAGTAGCCGGCGGCGAACAGTTGCTCAGGGTTGGTGGCTGCGCCGCCGGCACCGCCGAGTTCTTTCGGGGTGGCGAGTTTGACGTCGAGGATGTTGTCGCTGGAAACCGCACGACCGTCACGGCCACCGGTGGAAGTTGCGATTGCGGTGTAGAGAGTTTGCATGGTGAAAGCCTCGTTCAGGGTTTGGTTTGCGCTAAATGTTTGCGCGCTAATTAAGTGCGAGGTGAATGTATCGCGCCAATATTTAGCGCGCAAGATAAAATTTCAAACAGATTTGAAAAAGCGAAATGTCAGCGAGGGCGTTTTTGTTGGAAGTGTTGAGCTAGAGCTATCGAGGGAAATTTTTCAAGAAGAGGTGGCGAACCCGATTTTTCGGTCCCGCGCAAAACAAATGTGGGAGCGAGCTTGCTCGCGATTGCAGTCTCACATTCAGCAATGATGTTGACTGACACACCGCCATCGCGAGCAAGCTCGCTCCCACAAGGGATTTGTGGTGAATTGAAAATTACAGGCTGTCTTGCAGGTGACGACGCAGTTCCTGCAGCTCCGCTTGCAGGTTTTGCAGGCGCTCCAGTGTCATCCCGCTAGCGCCGAGGATGCACTGGGGAATATCCCGGGCCTTGTCGCGCAAGGTCCGGCCCTGTTCGGTGAGTTCGACGATCACCACGCGCTCGTCCTCGCGGCTGCGGGTGCGGCTGAGCAAGCCTTCGGCTTCCAGGCGCTTGAGCARCGGCGTCAACGAGCCAGGGTCGGTCAGCAACCGCGTGCTGATTTCGCCTACGGTCAAACCGTCCCTTTCCCACAAAACCATCATCGCCAGGTATTGCGGGTAGGTCAGTCCCAGCACCTGCAGCAAGGGTTTGTAGACCTTGGTCATCATCAGCGAAGTGGAATGCAGGGCGAAGCAGGCCTGATTGTCCAGCAGCAGGTTGTCGCAGTTGTCCGGGGAGTTGCGCTCGGTGGTCATGTCGAAGCCTTGATCTGTGATCTTAGGAATCTAGCGGGCGAATCTTTAATGCGCCAGATAAATTTGATCAGTGCTGTTGCAAATGGGTTTGCAGCAGCAGATCCCAGGGTGGAACCGGGCTGAAGCGGGTTTTCAGGTACTCCAGCAACAAGCGACTGCGGGAGTTGGGTTGCTGTTCCAGGCGCAAGGCGTAGATGCCGGTGCTTTCCGGTTTCGGCAGGCCGCTGTCGCAGAACAGCGGCAGCAACTCACCCCGCAACAGGTACTCGCTGACCAGCCAGGTTGGCAGGTGCGCGATACCCAGTCCGGCCAGCGCGCCGCAGACCAGCGCCTCGGCATTGTTGGCACTCATGCGGACCCGCGCCGGCCGGTGCAACTGCATTTGCCCGTCGCGCTCGAAACGCCAGGCGAAGGGCGGGGCCAGGCCATCCCAGTCGAGTCCGTCGTGTTCAGTCAGTTGTGAGGGCTCGGTTGGCACGCCGCGACGCTGCAAGTAATCAGGGCTGGCGCAGGCGATACGCACCATGCTCGCCAGTGGCGTGGCTACCAGCCGGGTATCGGCCAATTGCCCGGCGCGCAGCACCAGATCGACCTTGCCGAGGTTCAGGCCCTGCATGTCGACGAAGCTGTCGATCAGGTGCAGTTGCACATCGAGACCGGGATAGAGCAAGAGGAAATCGGCGATCACCGGTGCCAGGTGCCGGCGCCCAAAGGCTGTCGGCGCATCGATGCGAATCAGACCTTCCGGCGCGCTGCTCAGAGACACCGCTTCGGCCCGGGCCAGGCGCAACTCGGCGACGATCCGCCGTGCGCGCTCGGCAAAGGCCAATCCCGCCGGGGTGGCGCGTACTGCATGAGTGCTGCGCAGGAACAGCTGACTGCCGACCGCGCTTTCCAGGCTGTCGATTCGCCGTGCCACGGCCGAAGGGGTCAGCGGATGACGGCGCGAGGCGGCGGAAAAACTGCCGGTTTCCAGCACGTCGAGGAACAAGACCAGTTGGTCGGTCAGTTGATTGGGGTTCATGGCAGGTTTGCGCTTGTGCGAATTTGGCACAGCCATTGTGCGATGCTGTGCGTTTCCGCGCCAGAAGCAACTGCGTAGGATCAAAGGCCTGACGGCAACGGGGAAAATGCTGTGATTGAGTTTTTGATGTATCTGGTGTTCGGCGCTGCGTTGGGCACGCTCGGCGGGTTGTTTGGCATCGGCGGCGGCCTGATCGCCATTCCGCTGCTGGGCGTGCTGTTCGGGCTCGATCAGCAGATAGCCCAAGGCACAGCGCTGGTGATGGTGGTGCCGAACGTGATGCTGGCGCTGTGGCGCTATCATCAGCGCAACCGGATCGAACTGCGCCACGCGCTACCGCTTGCGATCATGGGGTTCTGCTTCGCCTGGCTCGGATCGATCTGGGCGGTAGGCATCGATGCGCAAACCATGCGCATAGGCTTTGTCGCGTTTCTGATCGCGCTGTCGGCGTACAACCTCGTTCGCATGTTCGCCGCCAGCGCTCCGCCGGCTTCGCAGATGAACTATTCATGGCCCTGGCTGGGCGTACTGGGTGCTGCATCGGGCACGATGGGCGGGTTGTTTGGCGTGGGGGGCGCGGTGGTGGCGACACCGGTGCTGACCAGTCTGTTCGGCACCAGCCAAGTGGTTGCGCAGGGGTTGTCGTTGGCGCTGGCCTTGCCGAGTACCGGGGTGACGCTGGTGACTTACGCCGTGCACCATCAGGTCAGCTGGGTGATCGGCTTACCCTTGGCGGTCGGCGGGCTGATGAGCATCAGTTGGGGCGTGAAGGTTGCCCACGCATTGCCGGAGCGGCTGCTGCGCGGGCTGTTTTGCGGGTTCCTGGTGTTCTGTGCGGCGATGCTCGCCTTCAAAGTTTGAAGCCTTCGATGATGTGCTCGGCCAGGCACTCGGTGATCGGTGACGGGTTATGCAGGTTGCGCACGAGCATGATGCTGGCCTCGGGCAGCAACGGCAGGTCCTCGGCTGCACCGAGGATGCGCATGTCCGCGGTGATCAGGCTTTCAAGCTGCGCCGTGACGGCCAGCCCRGCGCTGACTACTGCCATGATCGCCGACAGGCTGTCGCTGTTGTACGCCACCCGGTAGTCGCGCCCTTGGGCATCCAGGGCATTGCAGGCCCACAGGCGGCAGAAGCAATCACTGTTGAACATTGCCAGCGGCAGCGGCGTCTGCTCATGAGCGCTGTAGCATTGCGCTTCGGCCCAGACAAAACGTTCCTTGCGCAACAACTGGCCGATTTCGCTGCCCGGCTCGCGGGTGACGATGGACAGGTCGAGGTCCTGGCGCATCAGCAGTTGCTTGGATGATTCGCAGTGCACTTCTATCTGAATCAGCGGGTAGGACTGGGCAAACCGGCGCAGAATCCCCGGGAGGAATCGCATCACATAATCGTCCGGCGTGCCGATGCGCACCGTGCCGACCATGTCGGGTTCGCGCAAGGTATTGAAGACCTCGCTGTGCAGCTTGAGGATCCGCCGCGCATAGCCCAGCAACACCTGGCCTTCAGCCGTCAGCCGCACCTGCCGCCCGTCGCGCTGGAACAACTGACGCTGCAGCACATCTTCTTCCAGGCGTTTCATCTGCATGCTGACGGCTGACTGGGTGCGGTTGACGATTTCGCCGGCGCGGGTAAAGCCGCCCTGGTCGGCGATGGCGACGAAGGTGCGCAACACTTCGGTATCGATACTCGGGTAGGCGGACATCCATCAATCTCCGAGATATGTGACATCAGAAACATTCGTTGGATTGATCTTAGACCCGGCGCGAGACTGGAGCCATCCAAACGGAGGGCAACAAGATGAAAGGTCAACATGAGTTCCACGGTGCAGAAAAACACTCGATTCACGTGATATCCGATCTGCTGCACAAGGTCGGCCGCTGGTACGAACTGCATCGCGAGCGCGAACTGCTGGCGAGCTTGAGCGACGAAGCACTCAAGGACATCGGCATGAGCCGTGCGGATGTGGAGAACGAGTCGATCAAACCGTTCTGGAATGACCCGATGCATAAATGACCCGATCAATAAATGATGAGTGCCACGCTACACAAACCCCTTACCGGTGAGGTAGGTTGCGAGCAGACAAGGAGGCACCCATGCGCGCAACGTTGTCCTTTACCCTCAACCAGGCTCGGCGTCTGGCGCTGGCCGCCCAAGGGTTCAACGGGCGGTCGCCGCCAGCGGCGATCAAGGCTGTTGCACTCAATCGCCTGATCGAACGGCTGGGCATTTTGCAGATCGATTCGGTCAATGCATTGGTGCGTTCGCACTACCTTCCGCTGTTTTCCCGCCTCGGTAACTATTCTTCCGATTTACTCGACCAGGCTGCCTGGGGTCAGGGTAGGCGACGTACGTTGTTCGAGTATTGGGGCCATGAAGCCTCGTTATTGCCACTTTCCATGTACCCCTTGATGCGTTGGCGCATGCAGCGTGCAGCCCGTGGCGAAGACATTTATCAGCAATTGGCGCGCTTTGGCCGTGAACAGCAAGACACCATTCGCCGGGTGCTGGCTTCGGTCGAGGAGCAGGGCGCGCTGGGGGCCGGAAGTCTGTCGACCCGTCAGGAACGAGCCGGTCCCTGGTGGGACTGGAGCGCGGAAAAGCATGCGCTGGAGTGGTTGTTCGCGGCCGGTGAAGTGACCGTTGCCGGACGGCGCGGATTCGAAAGGCTCTACGATCTGCCGGAGCGGGTGATTCCCCGGGCGGTTCTTGCGCACCCCGTCCTGAGTGAAGGCGATGCCCAGCGCGGCCTGTTGCGGCATGCGGCAACGGCCTTGGGAGTCGGCACGGAGAAAGACTTGCGTGACTATTTCCGCTTGAACCCTGCGGACAGCCGCCCACGTTTGGCCGAATTGGTCGAGGCCGGTGAATTGCAGACCTGCGAAGTCCAGGGCTGGCGGCAACCGGCCTATTGTCTGGCCGGGCCAAAAGTGCCGCGCAAAGTCGTCGCCAGTGCATTGCTCTCGCCGTTCGATTCGCTGATCTGGGAGCGCAGCCGGACCGAGCGGCTGTTTGATTTCCGCTATCGATTGGAGATCTACACGCCGCAGGACAAGCGGGTGTACGGCTATTACGTCCTGCCGTTTTTGCACAACGAGCGGATTGCCGCACGGGTAGACCTGCGCGCCGAACGGGCGGCGGGCCGTTTGGCCGTGCATGCGGTGCATGAAGAGGAAGCGGGGCTGGACGAGGAGGGGATGCTGGCGTTGGCGGTCAATCTGCGGCAGATGGCGGATTGGCTGGGGCTGGCGCAGGTTCAGTTGAATTGCCCGCGGGCGAGTGCGGCAAGGTTGCGGGTGGCGTTCACTCAAATTGGCGGTGTTTGATCTGACGCCATCGCGAGCAAGCTCGCTCCCACAGTTGACCGAGTTGTTCGGGCGAACGCAGTCCAATGTGGGAGCGAGCCTGCTCGCGAAGGGCGCGGCGCAATTTAGCGCCGAACCTGCTTCAGTGTCTCGGCAATCAAAAACGCCAGCTCCAGCGACTGATCGGCATTCATCCGCGGGTCGCAATGGGTGTGGTAGCGATCCGATAAGCCATCCTCGGTGATCGGCCGCGCACCACCGATGCACTCGGTCACGTTCTGCCCGGTCATTTCGATGTGGATACCACCGGCATAACTGCCTTCGGCTTCGTGCACCTGGAAGAACTGCTTCACCTCGCCAAGGATCTGCGCGAAGTCGCGGGTCTTGTAGCCGCTGCTGGCCTTGATCGTATTGCCGTGCATCGGGTCGGAACTCCACAGCACCTGCTTGCCTTCACGCTGGACGGCGCGGATCAGCTGCGGCAAGTGATCGCCGACCTTGTTCGCGCCCATCCGCGCGATCAGGTTCAGGCGACCCGGATCGTTCTGCGGGTTGAGCACGTCGATCAAACGAATCAGGTCGTCGGGGTTCATGCTCGGGCCGACCTTGACCCCGATCGGGTTGTTCACCCCGCGCAGGAATTCGACGTGGGCACCGTCGAGCTGGCGGGTGCGGTCGCCGATCCACAGCATGTGGGCCGAGCAGTCGTAGTAATCGTTGGTCAGGCTGTCACGACGCACGAAAGCTTCTTCGTAGTTCAGCAGCAGCGCTTCGTGGGCCGTGAAGAAACTGGTTTCGCGCAACTGCGGCGAGGTGTCCATGCCACAAGCGCGCATGAACGCCAGGGTTTCATCGATACGGTCGGCCAGGTGGCTGTACTTTTCCGCCAGCGCCGAGTTGGCAATGAAGTCCAGGTTCCACTTGTGCACCTGATGCAGATCGGCAAACCCGCCCTGGGCGAACGCGCGCAACAGGTTCAGGGTGGCGGTGGACTGGTGGTAGGACTGCAGCAGGCGTTCCGGGTCCGGTACGCGGTTTTTTTCGTCGAAACCGATACCGTTTACGATATCACCGCGGTAGGCGGGCAGGGTCACGCCATCGATGGTTTCGTCGTTGGCCGAGCGGGGCTTGGCGAACTGCCCAGCCATGCGCCCGACCTTGACCACCGGGCAGCCGGCGGCAAACGTCATCACGATCGCCATCTGCAACAACACTTTGAAGGTGTCGCGGATTTTCGCCGCGGAGAATTCGGCGAAGCTTTCGGCGCAGTCGCCACCCTGTAATAGAAACGCTCGGCCCTGGGTCACCTCGGCAAACTGACGGCGCAACTCACGGGCTTCACCGGCAAATACCAGCGGCGGATAGCTGGCCAGGGTCTGCTCGACCTGCTGCAAATGCGCGGCGTCGGGGTATTGGGGTTGTTGCTGGATCGGCAGGGCGCGCCAGCTGTCAGGGCTCCAGGGTTGGCTCATCACGGTCTCTAGTGTTTTCGCTCGGACCTCCATGTTATCAGCAAATTAGTGCGTGACCTGTTCCCGTCGCTTCGCCGACAATCTCGCCTTTGCCGCTCTCTATACGCGGTGTTATTGCGTTGCCGGCCCCGGTGACGATCAGGAGATGAAATGACTGAGGAGCGCGTCGAGCATCTGCTCGCCGAGGTACAGGACGAGTTCGGCGTGATTCGTGTGCTGGAAGTGGCCGATTACCGTTTTCTCGAGTTCGGTGATGCCATCGAGCAAAGTTGCGTGTTCACCGCCGATCCGAGCTGGCTCGAGTACGACTATACCCGGGCGATGCTGATCGGCGCGCTGTGCCACGAGCAACCGGAAAGTGCGCTGTTTCTCGGCCTCGGCGCCGGGACGCTGACCCAGGCCTGCCTCAAGTTCCTGCCGTTGGAAGATGTCGAAGCCATCGAACTGCGCCCGGATGTACCGCGCCTGGCCATCGAGTACCTGGGGCTGGATGACGATCCGCGCCTGTACATCCGCGTTGGCGATGCGCTGGAGCTGCTGGACACCGCCGAATCGGCCGATCTGATTTTCGTCGACCTTTACACCGATGTCGGTCCGGGTGTCGGGCATCTGGCCTGGAGCTTTCTGGAAAACTGCCAGAAGCGATTGAATCCGGGGGGCTGGCTGGTCATCAATCAATGGGCTACCGACGATGGCAAACCCTTGGGCGCCGCGTTGTTGCGTGGTTTGTACCACCGACATTACTGGGAGCTGCCGGTGAAGGAGGGCAACGTGATTCTGATCGTGCCGTCGGAACTGGATCAGGAACTGGACATGGACGGCCTGATCGCCCGCGCCGAAGCGCTGGCGCCACGGTTGGGGTATTCGCTGGATTCGTTGATCAAGTGCATTCGTCCGGCGACATGAGTTGTCTGTGAAGGCGTCATCGCGAGTAAACTCGCTCCCACATCTGACTGCGATCCCCTGTGGGAGCGAGCTTGCTCGCGATAGCTTTCCAACTGGCGCTACAAGGCTAAAGCCCTTTGAACACTCCAGGCCGCCGCTCCACCATCGACCGCACACCCTCCTTGACGTCCTCGCTGGCCATCAACTTCTTGACCAGCAGCGGCAACGCCTTTGCCGCTGCGGTTTCCCCTTCATACCGGGCCTGTCGAGCAGACATCAGCGTCGCCTGCACCCCTAGCGGTGCCTGCCGGGCGATCCGCTCGGCCAGTTCAATCGCCCGGGGCAGCAAGTCCTCGCTGGCCATGACCTCCTGCACCAGGCCCAGGTGCAAGGCATCACGGGCGTCGAACTCATCACCAGTCAACAACCAGCGCATGGCATTGCCCCAACCGGAAACCTGATGCAGACGCAGGGTGGCGCCGCCGAACGGGAAGAGCCCGCGTTGCACTTCCATCTGTGCGAACCGGGTGTTGCTGGCGCACAGGTTGATGTCGGCGGCCAGCATCAATTCGATGCCGATGGTCAGGCAATAGCCTTGGGCGGCGACGATTACCGGTTTGCTGACCCTGGGACCTGCGAACACCCCCCACGGATCACAGCCGCCAGGGGGGACCTGCCAGCCTTCGGCGAGTGTAACGCTGGCATTGACCAGATCGAGCCCGGCGGTAAAGTGCTCGCCATGAGCGAACACCACCGCCACGCGCGCCTCGCTGTCGGCTTCGAACTCGCCATAGGCCAGACTCAACGCGTTGAGCAGGTCGAGATCGAAGGCGTTGCGCTTGGCTACCCGATCCAGACCGATCATGAACACATGACCATGCCGTTCGCGGCTGACTCGACTGGAGCTGGGCTGATTCATGGAGCGATCCTCGGGGTGGGAAGGGCGTGCCAGACCGGCGGTCTGCACGGCAAAGGATGAACCGTTTTAGCGCCATCACCCACAAGGCCGGGCCTTTGAAAAGTAGACGGCTGATCGATTATTCGCAAAGCCTGTCACACAACGGCGTATCCGGTGGATTTCCGATAAAAAAAGCTCCCTTTTTGGGTGAATTCCGGTATAGTGCGCGCCGGCCTTTAACCGGGCCGCGTTTAGGTAGCGCAATTCCCCGAAGCCAGCTTCGGCTGCACGTCCGCCCAGCGGACTCTTCCTTGACGATTCTTTTCATTCATTCGTTTTCGCAAATCCCCGCCGACAAAGCTGCCAGGGCGACTCTTGAGTCTCAACACGGCACGCGCAGCTTTGGAGCATGGGTCTTTGCGGATGCACTTAGAGGCAGACCCATGACCCAGGAAACCGGCGGCTTCGCCGCTTTTAATCTTAATCCGAATATTCTTGCAGCCGTCACCGCGACTGGCTACGAAGAGCCTTCGGCTATTCAGCAGCAATCGATCCCGATCATCATGGCCGGTCACGACATGATTGGTCAGGCGCAAACCGGTACGGGTAAAACCGCTGCGTTCGCCCTGCCGATCCTGCATCGCATCGATCCTGCAAAGCGCGAACCGCAAGCCCTGATCCTGGCCCCAACTCGTGAGTTGGCGCTACAAGTTGCAACCGCTTTCGAAACCTATGCCAAGCAAATGCCGGGCGTAACTGTTGTGGCTGTCTACGGCGGCGCGCCGATGGGCCCACAACTGAAAGCAATCCGTAATGGCGCACAGATCGTTGTCGCCACTCCGGGCCGTCTGTGCGACCACCTGCGTCGCGACGAAAAAGTACTGGCGACCGTGAACCACCTGGTTCTCGACGAAGCCGACGAAATGCTCAAGCTGGGCTTCATGGACGACCTGGAAGTTATCTTCAAGGCCCTGCCTGTCACCCGTCAGACCGTATTGTTCTCGGCCACCCTGCCGCAGTCGATCCGAGCCATTGCTGAACGCCACCTGCGCGATCCGCAACACGTGAAGATCCAGACCAAGACCCAGACCGTTACCGCGATCGAGCAGGCTCACCTGTTGGTTCACGCTGACCAGAAGACTTCGGCCGTTCTCAGCTTGCTGGAAGTGGAAGATTTCGACGCCCTGATCATGTTCGTGCGCACCAAGCAAGCGACCCTGGATCTGGCCAGTGCCCTGGAAGCCAAAGGCTACAAAGCCGCTGCGCTGAACGGTGACATCGCCCAGAACCAGCGTGAGCGGGTGATCGACTCCCTCAAGGATGGCCGTCTGGACATCGTTGTGGCGACCGACGTTGCCGCTCGTGGCCTGGACGTTCCGCGCATCACTCACGTATTCAACGTTGACATGCCGTACGATCCAGAGTCCTACGTTCACCGTATCGGCCGTACCGGCCGTGCCGGTCGCGAAGGTCGTGCACTGCTGCTGGTGACTCCGCGTGAGCGCCGCATGCTGCAAGTGATCGAGCGCGTAACCGGTCAAAAGGTTGCTGAAGTTCGCCTGCCAGACGCTCAAGCTGTTCTGGATGCGCGCATCAAGAAGCTGACCAACAGCCTGTCGCCGCTGGTGGCCGATGCCGAATCGACTCACGGTGATCTGCTGGATCGCCTGACTGCCGACATCGGTTGCAGCCCGCGTGCCCTGGCCGCAGCCCTGCTGCGCAAGGCAACCAACGCTCAAGCGCTGACCCTGGCTGCAATCGAGAAAGAGCGTCCACTGGTGCCTAACAATGCACCGCGTGGCGATCGTCCAGAGCGTTCCGGTGATCGTCCTGAGCGTGGTGACCGCGAGCGTCGTGCTCCGATGCCACTGGGCGAAGGCCGTGCACGTTGCCGTACCGCGCTGGGTGCGCGTGACGGTATCGCTGCCAAAAACCTGCTGGGCGCCATCCTCAACGAAGGTGGTCTGGCGCGTGAAGCCATCGGTCGCATCCAGGTGCGTGATAGCTTCAGCCTCGTCGAGCTGCCGGAAGATGGTCTTGAGAAGTTGCTGACCAAGCTGAAGGACACTCGCGTTGCCGGTAAGCAATTGAAGCTGCGTCGCTACCGCGAAGATTGATCCGCTTTCGGGCTGATTGATCGAACATAAAAAATCCCCGACTGGCTCGGGGATTTTTTATGCCTTATTGGCTAGCCGAAGCGATAGATGTCCATGCCCAATGCCCCCATGGTGAAGCCTTGGTGGGCAATGCTGAACTGCCCACCGGCGGCACGGGCAAAGTACAGCGGTAACAAGTGTTCGTCGCTGGGATGGTTGCGCACGGCATTCGGTGCCTGCGCGCGATAGTCGTGCAGCGCGGCTTCGTCGTTCGCGGCGAGTTTTTCGATCATCCAGTCACGAAACGCCTGAGCCCAAGGCTCAACGCTTTCGGGACCGGCATGCCAGTCCAGTTCCCGCAGGTTGTGGGTGATACTGCCTGAGCCGATCAGCAGGACTCCGTGCTCGCGCAGGCTGGCCAGCGCGTGGCCAACGCGGGTCTGCAGGGTGGGGCCGCCACGGGTGGGCAGCGAAACCTGGACAATCGGGATGTCTGCCTGCGGATACATCAGTGATAAAGGCACCCAGACGCCATGGTCGAAAGGCCGATTGCTGTCGATACGTGCTGGAAAGCCAGCGGTTTTCAATAACCCGGCAACCTCTGCGGCGAGTCGTGGGTCGCCTGGGGCTGGGTACTGCACTTCGAACAGGGCTTTGGGAAAGCCACCGAAGTCATGCCAGGTTTGCGGTTGTGGATTGCCGCTGACCAGCAGCTCATTGCTTTCCCAGTGTGCGGAAACAATCACGATGGCTTTTGGCTTCTGTATCTCGGCGGCCAGGCGGGCGAGTGCCGGCCCGCTGGCGCCGGGTTCCAGGGCGAGCATGGGGGAGCCGTGGGATATGTACAGGCTGGGGAACATGAATGAGCTCCTGAGAGTTAAGATGCAACATCTTCAGTCAGATCATTAATCTAAATCTAATATAAGTTTTAGGGTGTTTTGATCGAATTTTCGGGGTTATTTATGCAGCCGGAGTTTTGGCACAAGAAGTGGGCGGCGAACCAGATCGGCTTTCACCTGCCGCAGGTGAACCCTCATCTGAAGCGGTTCTGGCCAGCGTTAAGCCTTGAAGAAGGCGCGCGCGTGTTGGTGCCGTTATGTGGAAAAAGCCTGGATTTGCTATGGCTCGCCCATCAAGGCCATGAGGTCTTGGGGGTCGAACTGTCGGAAAAAGCCGTCGAGGAGTTTTTCAGCGAGCATGGCTTTGATCCGGCCGTCAGCGAGCAGGGGCCTTTCAAGGTCTATCGGGCAGGTTCCATTGAACTGTGGTGCGGCGATTTCTTCGAGCTGACGGCAGGCGATGTTGCCGATTGCTCCGCGCTTTACGATCGCGCGGCGTTGATCGCGCTGCCGGCGGAAATGCGAGAGCGCTATGCCGCCCATTTGAAGCGGATACTGCCGAAGGAGTCCCATGGCCTGGTGATTACCTTGGACTATGACCAGGCGCAAATGCCCGGCCCGCCATTTGCTGTACTCGATGATGAGGTGCGGCGGTTGTTCGGGGACTCGTGGACGCTGAAGATTTTGGAAGATCAGGATGTGTTGAGTGAAGGCGGGAAATTCCTGGAGGCGGGTGTTACGCGGCTTGAGGAGCGGGTGTATCGGGTTTCCAGCCGGTAAAACTGTGTTGTTTTTGCTGGCCTCATCGCGAGCAAGCTCGCTCCCACAAGGGACCTGCGTCGTTCACAAAACCCTGTGGGAGCGACGGTGCGACGATTCGACTTGCTCGCGATGAGGCCCTCAAAAGCACCCCCAATAATCAAGCAGACAAAAAAAGGCCCGCATCGCTGCGGGCCTTTTGCTTTGCTGTGGAGTGTATCAGCCCCGGCGACGAGCCAGAGCATCGATACGCTCTTCCAGTGGCGGGTGGCTCATGAACATGCGAGCGAACCCTTGCTTGATGCCACCGTTGATGCCAAAGGCGTTCAGGGTGTCGGGCATGTGCACCGGCAGCCCCTGTTCCGCCCGCAGGCGTTGCAGGGCACCAATCATCGCGGCGGTGCCGGCCAGGTTTGCACCGGCTTCGTCGGCACGGAATTCGCGCTTGCGCGAGAACCACATGACGATGGCGCTGGCCAGAATGCCCAGAACCAGTTCGGCGAAGATGGTCGCCACGTAGTAGGCAATGCCCTGGCCTTCTTCGTTCTTGAAGATCACCTTGTCGACGAAATTGCCGATGATCCGTGCGAAGAACATCACGAAGGTGTTCACCACGCCCTGGATCAACGCCAGGGTAACCATGTCGCCATTGGCCACGTGACCGATTTCGTGGGCCAGGACGGCTTTCACTTCATCCGGCGAGAAACGCTCGAGCAAACCCTGGCTGACTGCGACCAATGCGTCGTTCTTGTTCCAGCCGGTGGCGAAGGCGTTCGCCTCGTAGGCCGGGAAGATACCGACTTCGGGCATCTTGATTCCGGCTTCGCGGGACAGTTGCTCGACGGTTTGCAGCAGCCATTGCTCGTGACGGGTGCGTGGCTGGGTGATGATCTGGGTGCTGGTGCTCATCTTCGCCATCCACTTGGAGATGAACAGCGAGAACAGGGAACCTGCGAAACCAAAGACCGCACAGAAAATCAGCAGCTGATTGAGGTTGAGGTCAACCCCATTGGCCGCCATGAACCCGTTGAAGCCGAAAAGGCTCAGGGTGATGCTGGCAATCAGCACGACCGCCAGGTTAGTGGCCAAGAACAGCAGGATGCGCATCATGGTTGTAGAAATCTCCTCAAGCTAAAGATGTAGCGTACTGCGGGGTATATAAGGTGCTGCACCGGGGGATTCAACCGGGTGACTATTTCAAACTGTGTCCTACGGCAACAGTCTAGCTGCTTGCAGGGCATTTCCGACAAGTGTGCGGGAAGTGTTTGTCAGTCAATTCGTGTCGAAGGCCCCGCCTTTGTTAGGCGCGAGCAGCCAAGGCGCTGTCCGGCAGCGACAAAGCGACTGCCAGTGGCGCATTGCAAACAAATGTTGCCGGATCAATCACCGTGCGACCTGTGGGAACGTCGCACGGTGACAGATCGCTTACTGGCGGTAGGACTTGAGGAAGCCGCCGATGCGTCCGATGGCCATCTCCAGGTCATCGACACGGGGCAGGGTCACGACGCGGAAGTGGTCCGGCCATGGCCAGTTGAATGCGGTGCCTTGAACCACCAGCAGCTTTTCGGAGAGCAGCAGGTCGAGGACAAATTTTTCGTCGTTATGGATCGGGCAGACCTTGGGGTCGATCCGCGGGAACGCATACAGCGCACCCATCGGCTTGACGCAGCTCACGCCCGGAATGTCGTTGAGCAACTCCCAGGTGCGATTGCGTTGTTCCAGCAGGCGACCCTGGGGCAGCACCAGGTCATTGATGCTCTGATAGCCACCCAGGGCGGTCTGGATCGCGTGCTGGCTCGGCACGTTGGCGCACAGGCGCATGTTCGCCAGCATGTCGATGCCTTCGATGTAGCTCTGGGCGTGGTGTTTCGGGCCGGAAATGGCGATCCAGCCGGAACGGAAACCGGCGACGCGATAGGACTTGGACAGACCGTTGAACGTCAGGCAGAGCAGGTCGGGCGCCAGGGAGGCGGTGCAGATGTGCACGGCATCGTCGTAGAGGATCTTGTCGTAGATCTCGTCGGAAAACACCACCAGGTTGTGCTGACGGGCCAGTTCCAGCATGCCCAGCAGCACTTCCTTGGAATACACCGCGCCGGTCGGGTTGTTCGGGTTGATGATCACCAGGGCCTTGGTGTTCGGGGTGATCTTGGCCTTGATGTCGGCCAGGTCCGGCCACCAGTTGGCTTGCTCGTCGCACAGGTAATGCACCGGATTGCCGCCGGACAGGCTCACGGCTGCGGTCCACAATGGATAGTCCGGCGCTGGCACCAGCACTTCGTCGCCGTTGTTGAGCAGGGCCTGCATCGACATCACGATCAGTTCGGAAACGCCGTTGCCCAGATAGATGTCTTCAATGCCGACGCCTTCCACCTGCTTTTGCTGGTAATACTGCATCACGGCCTTGCGCGCACTGAACAGGCCCTTTGAGTCGCTGTAGCCCTGGGCGGTCGGCAGGTTGCGGATCACGTCCTGGAGGATTTCATCCGGTGCTTCGAAACCAAAGGGCGCCGGGTTGCCGATGTTCAGCTTGAGGATGCGATGGCCTTCCTCTTCCAGGCGCTTGGCGTGCTTGAGCACCGGGCCGCGAATGTCGTAGCAGACGTTGGCGAGCTTGTTCGATTTGCTGACCTGCATGGCGATGTGTTCCCGAAAATGAACGATCCAGACGGCGTTTGGACAACCGTGCTGGGAATCCTGCGTATTCACACAGGCCTGACGCCTTGAGATGCAGCACCCATATTTCCGTTTGAATGCGCGTGGTCTGGCTGCCAGACTGGCGTTTGACGAGGCGCAATCATACGTGCCGCCCGATCCGTGGAAAAGGTACAGATCGGGCTTTTTCAGCCGCTGAGGTGTGATGATGGAAAAGTTGGAAAAAACCCTGGAAGAATGGAAGTCAATGCTCGATCCAGAGCAGTACAACGTGTGCCGCCTCAAAGGCACCGAACGTCCGTTTTCCGGCAAGTACAACGCCACCAAGACCGACGGTGTCTACCACTGCATCTGCTGCAACGAGCCGCTGTTCGACTCAACGACCAAGTTCGACTCCGGCTGCGGCTGGCCCAGCTTCTATGCGCCGATCGGCGACAGCGCCATGACCGAAATCCGTGATGTCAGCCATGGCATGATCCGCACCGAAGTGGTCTGCGCCAAGTGCGACGCGCACCTGGGGCATGTATTCCCCGATGGGCCACCGCCGACGGGCCTGCGTTATTGCATCAACTCGGTGTGCCTGGACCTGGTGCCCCGCTCGTAATGCGAGCCCTGTAGGAGCAGCCTTMGGCAGCTCCTACAGTTGGTCAGCGTTTTGATTAATTAAATTGCACGCAATTCAATTGCTCGCTATTTTGTTATCTCTTCCATCCACTCGGACCCTCAAACATGAGCGACAACCTGCTGAGCATCCCTTGCACCACCATCAAGGGTGAGCAAAAGACCCTGGCGGATTTCGCCGGCAAGGCCGTGCTGGTGGTCAACACGGCCAGCAAGTGCGGTTTCACTCCGCAATACAAAGGCCTGGAAGAGCTGTGGCAGACCTACAAGGACCAGGGCCTGGTGGTGCTCGGTTTTCCCTGCAACCAGTTCGGCAAGCAAGAGCCGGGCAACGAAGGGGCGATCTCCGAATTCTGCGAGCTGAACTTCGGTGTCAGCTTCCCGCTGTTCAAAAAGATCGACGTAAACGGTGCCGACGCCCATCCGCTGTTCGTGCAATTGAAAAAGCGTGCACCGGGTGTGCTGGGTTCCCAGGGCATCAAGTGGAACTTCACCAAGTTCCTGATCGGCAAGGACGGGCAATTGGTCAAGCGCTTCGCTCCGGCGACCAAGCCGCAGGACCTGACCCGCGAGATCGAAGCCCTGCTCAAATGAATACCTTGTCAGTCGACTCCCTGAAGCTCGATAGCCAACTGTGTTTCAAGCTGTACGCGGCTTCCCGGGCGGTGATTCGCGCCTACAAGCCAATGCTCGATCAGTTGGGCCTGACTTACCCGCAGTACCTGGCGATGCTGGTGCTGTGGGAGTGGCAGGAAGCGGCCCCGGAGCAGCCGACCGTGAAGGCGTTGGGCGAGCGTTTGGCCTTGGATTCCGGCACGCTGACACCGTTGCTCAAGCGCCTCGAACAACTGCAACTGGTGCAGCGTCAGCGTTCGGCGCGCGATGAGCGTGAAGTGCATCTGAGCCTGTCGCCAGCCGGCACGGCCCTGCGCGATCAGGTAGGGCCACTCAAGGCCCGCCTGTTGTGCGACAGCGGGGTCGATCTGAACCGTCTCAACGATTTGCGCGATGGCCTCGATCACTTGTTGGGACAGATCAAGGCGCTGTCGTAGCGGGGACCCACAAGTCCAGCAGGGAGGCCAGTTCTTCCCGCCGGAAGGGTTTGGCCAGGTAGTCACTCATGCCCGCGGCACGACAGCGTTCGCGCTCTTCCGACATGGCGTTGGCCGTCAGGGCGACGATGGGCAGTTGGGGCCAGCGGCCGCTGCGGCGGATTTGCCGGCTGGCCTCATAGCCGTCCATCACCGGCATGTTGCAGTCCATCAGCACCAGATCGAACTCCCGTTGTTCGAGTTGATCCAGGGCTTCGGCACCATGGGCCGCGGTGGTCACCTCGCAGCCGAGTTTGCCGAGCATGCCCTTGGCCACCAGTTGGTTGACCGGATTATCTTCCACCAGCAGCACGCGCCCGCGGCGCTGCGGGCTTTGCGCGTCGAGTGGGACATTGTTGATCGGGTGGGTTTGCGGTTGCAGGATTCGCCGCAACAACTGATGCAGCGAATTGCGTGCCAGGGGGCGGGCCTGCTGTTGCAAGGGGGCGAGGGCGTTGACCTCTTCGCTGGGCATGAAATTGCCATAAGCGGTAATCAGCAGGATCGGCGCGCTGAGAGTGGGGCGCAAAATGAACAGGCACTCGGGGCAGTCGGTGATGAGCACGTCGGCCGCCAGGCCAAGCATTGGGTCATCCATGGAGCGCCGTTCGTAGTCCAGTCCCCAGCCAGGTAACAGGCCGTTCAGCAGTTCGCCCAGCCCGCTGCTGGCGGCCGTGATGGCGATGACTTTGCCCTTGAGCGAAACAGCCGGCATTGCACGGGTATGGCTGGGCAATGGCAAGTCCGCGCAGAACTGGCTGCCAAAACCCGGCTCGGAGTCGATCGTCAGGCGCCCTTGCATGGCTTCGCAAAGGTTGTAGGTCAGCGCCAGGCCCAGCCCGGTGCCGCCAAATTGGCGGGTAATACCGGCGCCGGCCTGAGTGAAAGGCTGGAAAATTTTCACTTGGGCATCCAGAGGGATTCCGATGCCGGTGTCACACACTTCGATTCTGACGCCGTCCCCGAACGTCGACAGGCGCACGTCGACACGCCCGAAACGGGTGAACTTGAGGGCGTTGGACAGCAGATTACTGACGATCTGCCGCACCCGGGTCGGATCGCCGAGCACGAGTGTCGGGAAATGCGGATCGATCAGGCAGGTCAGTTCGACGCTGGGGGCGGCGTTCTGCGATAACAGGTTGGCAGTGTCTTCGATCAGCGAGCCGAGGTCGAAGGGGATGTGTTCGAGTTCGAGTTGACCGGCATCGAACTTCGACAAGTCGAGAATATCGTTGAGCAATTCCACCAGCACTTTGCCCGAGTCATGGGCGATGGACAGCTGTTGCTGTTGTTCGGCAGTCAGCGGCCCGTCGAGGGACAGCGCGATCATCCCGAGCAAGCCATTGAGGGGCGTGCGGATTTCATGGCTCATGTTGGCCAGGAACACCGAGCGGGCGTCGGCCATGTCCAGTGCTGTGCTGCGAGCGGCTTCCAGTTCCAGGTTGGATTGGCTCAGCCGGGCATTGATCGCGTTGAGYTCGGCAGTGCGGGCCGAGACGATATTTTCCAGTTGGCCGAGATACTCGGTCAGGCGGTTTTCCGCATTGCGCCGCTGCTGGATTTCGGTGGCGATGTTTTTGAATTGCTGGTTGGCAACCTTGACCAGCACGCCGATCTCATCGTCGGCGTGCCCGGCGGGACACTCCAGTGAGCTCGGCTCGGTGCTGCTCGGGTCGCGGCCGCTGAGTTCACGGATGACCCGCACCAGGGGTTTGGTCAGCATCACATAGAACAGCGCCAACAGGATGCCGGACAGTAGCAGGCTGCGGGCGAAGCCATTGAGCAGGGTCACTTCGGCCCGGCGCAGGAACCGGTTGCCGAAGGCGTAAGTGTCGACGTTCAGCCGCAGCGTACCCAGGGATTCGCTGGGTAAATGATCCAGGTAAAGCCGGTCTTCGAACTGTCGGTTGGCGCCGAACAGGAAGTCACTGAACATCCGGTAACCGTTTTCCACACCGGCTCGCTTGACGCTGGCCAGCACAGTGCCGTTGTTGTCGGTCAGTTTCACGCTAGTGATCGCTGGCGAGCGCAGCAGGCCCAGGGTCAGTTCCTTGGCGAGTTCGGCGTCGATGTTGTAGGCAATTCGCGAGGCCGGGTTGTGGCTGATTTCCAGTAATGAAAGGATTTCACGATTGATGGAGGCGTCTTCACTGGCATAATCGATGCCTATTTGCAGCAGGCTGAGCAGCGTGCCCAGAATGAAACCGACCAGCACGGTAAGCCGGGCTTGCTTGAATGACAGCCGGTTGGTGAATTTGATGTCCATGGAGGGGTGAACCACTTCCGTTTCCTTTCGCTGCTCAAGCATAGTCGATCATGCCTGCCTGTTGATGTTCTCGCGAGGCCTGTACTGCGGGGGCCGCCGCTTGTGTGACGCTGTGTTTCGTCGCTGTATCACCATCATTACTGTGAACGTGCCCGAGGAGAAGTCGTGGATTCCCGATTGAATGCTTTTCTTGAACGCGCCGATGCCGTTCTGGCCCGTATCGAGCCGTTGCTGCCGGCGCCGCGGCCAGCTATCGACTGGACGCAATGCCTGGCTGCGCGCTGGCAGTGTGAGGCACGCGGCGGATATCTGATGCCACTGGAGGTCAGCCTCGACATGCATTTGTCGGACCTGATCGGCGTCGACCGGCAAGTCGAGCAGCTTGGGCGCAATACCCAACAGTTCCTCGATGGCATGCCCGCCAATCACGCCTTGCTCTGGGGTTCGCGCGGCACTGGCAAGTCGTCGCTGGTGCGCGCCTTGTTGGCCGAGCACGCACAAGCCGGTTTGCGTTTGATCGAGATTGAACGTGATCACTTGGCAGACCTGCCGCGAGTGGTCGAACAGATCGGCAAACTGCCCCAGCGTTTCGTGCTGTTTTGCGATGACCTTTCCTTCGAGTCGGGTGAGGGTAATTACCGGGTGCTCAAAAGCGTCCTCGATGGCTCGCTGGAACAGGCGCCGGACAACGTTTTGCTGTACGCCACGTCCAACCGTCGCCACCTGGTGCCGGAAAAGGAAAGTGACAACGAAAACTGGAAACGGGTCGACGGCGAACTGCATCCCAGCGAGGCGGTGGAAGACAAGATCGCGCTGTCGGACCGCTTCGGTTTGTGGCTGTCGTTCTATCCGTTTACCCAGGAACACTTCCTCAACGTCGTCGAGCACTGGATCGGTCAGTTGGCCGGCAAGGCCGGACTGGCGTGGCAGCGCAGCGAAGAGCTGGACATTCTGGCGGTACGCTGGGCCACCGGCCGGGGCAATCGTAATGGACGTTGCGCTTATCAATTTGCCCGTTATTGGGTCGGGCTGAAACTGTTGGAGCACAAGGCATGATCGATTTACAAAAGAGCGGCCAGGGCCTCGAAGGCTACGGCATGCTGCACGCGCAGCTGGAGTCCTTGCTGGCGGACGAGCGGGACTTCATCGCCAATGCCGCACAGTTCTCGGCGTTTCTGTTCAATCAGCTCGATGACCTGAACTGGGCCGGTTTCTACCTCAACCGCCATGAAGAACTGGTGCTGGGCCCGTTTCAGGGGCAGATCGCTTGCGTGCGGATTCCGTTCGGTCGCGGCGTATGCGGGGCAGCGGCTGCCACCTTGCAGACTCAACGAGTCGAAGATGTTCACGCGTTCCCCGGTCACATTGCCTGCGACAGCGCCTCGAACAGCGAACTGGTGGTGCCGCTGGTCAAGGACGGCCGATTGATCGGTGTGCTCGACCTCGACAGTCCGAAACTGGCGCGTTTCACCGAACAGGACCAGGCAGGAATCGAACAGCTGGCGGCGATTTTCCTGCGGCTGACCGACTGCTGATCAAGACCCCGGGCCTGCCTTGAGCAGCAGGCCTGACGCCGGTTTTCTCCATGACGGTCAACACCCTGCTGAGGGTCCAGGCATAGTTAAGGCTCTGTCACTTTGCCTTCGTCGTAGTGCTCGATCTGACGTAGTAACGCGCCCTCCAGCTCAATTATGGCGCACTCCATGGATTTACAGCATGCAACCACTTTTTCGCGATCGAAATCCTCATGGCAGGCTGCTTCGAGTGCCTCGCAGCGGTCGATCAAGCGGGATGCCTGCACTATCCGGGCTGCGCCTTTGATTTTGTGGGCAATGTCCTTCAGCGCCTGCGTATCTGCGGAGCTGGATAGCGACAACAGCGTTTGCAGATCCTGGCGGTTGCTATTCACCAACTCGTTGAGCAATCGCCGGTTCAACATCGGGTTGCCCCCGGTCAGCAGTTTCAACCCGTGCAGGTTGAACGCCGGGGCTGCCTGGGTGGGCTCAATGCCTTCYACCCATAGACTCAAGGCACCGAGGCTGAGGGGTTTGAACAGGCAGTCGTCCATTCCCGCCTGTTTGCAGCGTTGTACTTCTTCCGGTTGGGCGTTAGCGGTAAAGCCGAGAACGGTGCAGGGAGGACGATGGTTTTGTCGTTCATGCTGGCGAATGGCGCGGGCTAGCTCGTAACCGTTCATGACCGGCATGTTGCAATCGGCGATCACCAGATCAAACGGCTGGTCTTTCCATGCATCCAGTCCCTCCTGGCCATCGGCCGCGACGGTAAATCGATGCCCAAGAAACTCCAGTTGCTGGCACGTGAGCAAGCGATTGGCCGGGTGATCGTCGACTACCAGCACACTCAACGGGGTTGTGGCGACGATGATTTGCGTTTCGGCCACCTGGGCTGACTGTTGTAGCGGCAACGTTTCCAGCAGTAGCAACACCTCCACTTGAGTGCCGACGCCCGGTTCGCTACGCAATTGCAGATTGCCGCCCATCATCTCGCAGAGGTTGCGGCTGATCACCAGCCCCAGCCCTGCGCCCCCCCTGGCCGATTGCATGGCGTTGTCGGCCTGTGCGAAGGGTTCGAACAGGTGCTGTTGATCCTGTTCGCTGATCCCGATACCACTGTCGTGAACCTGCACCCGCATTTGCACGTGCTCAGGTTGCGTTGCCGGCTGCAGATCGACAATGACCCGGACCTGGCCTTGCTCGGTAAACTTGATGGCATTGCTGATCAGGTTGGACAGCACTTGTTTGAAGCGCAAAGGATCCAGCAACACATCGAAGGTCGGGTTGGCCGATGAAAACTCCAGTACCAGCCCGAGCTTCTTCTGTCGGGCCAGGCCATCGAAAATCCGCACGACCGAGGCTACGAGTTCACCCGGACTAACGCGCTCCGGGCTCAGGCTCAAGCGTCCTGATTCGATTCTGGCAATGTCCAGAATGTCGCCAATCAGCTCCAGCAACCCTTTCGCCGAGTTGTATGCGACATCGATGGTCGCGCGCTCCGGGTGCAGATGATCAAGACGCTTGAGTGTCAGTTCAAGCATACCAATGATTGCATTCATCGGCGTGCGGATCTCATGGCTCATCGTGGCCAGAAACGTGCTTTTGGCCCGGTTGGCGTTATCGGCACGTTCTTTCGCGCAACGCAGATCATCGAGCAGTTGCCGCCGTTCGCYGATATCGATCCAGCCACCGATAATGCCTTGCACTTTTGCGCTGGAATCCCGATAGGGAAGAATCCAGTGATAGATCGTCAGCCGCCGGCCGCCAATGTGCAGTTCGCGATCGACGATCAAAGGTCTGCCCTCGGCCACCACGCGTTGGTAGTCAGCCTGGTACTCCCGGGCTTCGAATACATTGCTCATCGATCCCTGCATGACACTTTTGCCGATGACATCTTCACGCCTGGCGCTGAACGCTTGCAGGTAACTGTCGTTGCAACTTTGCAGTAGTCCCTGGCGATCACGTACGTAGATCGGATGGGGCGTGCCATTGACCAGCGATCGCATGAACTCGAATTGATCGTTCAACGCACGCTCGGCGGCCTTGCGTTGCTTGATCTGGCGTCGCATGTAGTCGTTCCACGCAATGGAAATCAGCAACAGCACGCCGGCACCGATGACGATCTGATAGAACAGTCGTTGATAGTTGCGCCAGGTGTTTTGCGAAGACGCCGAATAGCCGCGCCAACGGCTGTTGATGATGCCCAGTTCTTCCGGCGAGATGCTTAGTAACGCCTTGTCGAGAATCGCGTTCAGCTCTTTGGCGCCCCGAGCGGTGGCAAGGGAAAACGCTGCCTGCTCGGTGCCGATGGTGGTGCTGATTTGCAGTGTGTGCTCGAACAGTCGCGACGAAATGAAGTAATTGGCAATGATCAGTGAGTTCACCGCGCCCTCGACCTGGCCTTCGGCGAGTAACTCTACGGCGCTGAAGGTGTCCGGGGCTTCAATCAACTTGATCCGGGGAAATTCTCTGCGCAGGTAATCCATGAGTGGATTGCCACGGGCAATGGCCAGGCGCTTGTCCTGCAACTGCACGAGGTTGGTCGGGCTGTCGGCGGCTTTGCGGGTCAGCAGGACGTAGGAATTTTCCAGAAAGGGTCGAGTAAAGTTCAGTTGGGTTTGACGTTGCGCGCTGGGAAGCAACGCGGCGATCACATCGGCCTTGTTGTCCTTGATCTGTTTGATCATCTCGTCATCGCTCCGACTGTGCTGGATGTCAAAGCGCAAGCCGGTGCGCAGCCTGATCAGCTCAAGCAAATCTGCGGTGACACCGCGAAAGTTGCCGTTGCTATCGAAAAACGTCAGTGGCGCAAAGGCTTCGTTGACGACGACGCGCACTATCGGGTGGCGTGCCAGCCAGCGTTCTTCCCGTTCAGTGAGTTGCAACTTTTGATCGGTCAGCAGAATGTCGCTACCGGCGCTCCAGCGTTTGGCGATGTTTTCTCGTTCACTGGAGGGGATGGCCGTGATCGTCGCGTTGATGATGCCAAGCAGCTCGGGGTTGCTCCTGTTCACGGCGAAGCTGAAACCATAGGCTTCATGTTTGCCGAAGTTGGCCATCCGGATGTTGTTCAAGTATCCCTTGTTGATCATGTAGTGAGTTGAAATGGTGTCACCGAGAAACACGTCCGCCTGATCGAAAGCAACGGCGTTGATTGCATTCTGGTAGGAGGGATAGGACGTGATGATCGCCTTCGGGTACAACGCCCTGACTTCCGTCAGCGGCAAGTAGTGATACACCATGCTCAGGCGCAATCCGGCCAGGCCCTCGGTGAGGGATCGGGTTTCCCCTTCGCGGGTCACCAAGACGGGTTGGTCGACGGCATAGGGTATCGACAGTGCAATGTCGGCATTGCCAGCTTCGAATCCATTGGCGGTGCCTAGCAGATCGACTTCGCCGCTTTCCAGTGCAGCGATCGCGGCCCCTCGGGAATCGAAACGCTGAACCGTGACGGGCAAACCGGTTATTTTTCCCAGAAGACCAGCGTAATCGGCGGTAAACCCTTCATAGTCCTGCCCACTGGTGGTCAGGTCGAAAGGGGGGTAGTCCGGGGCTGACGTCCCGAGCGTCAGTTCATGTTTTTGCTTTATCCATTGCCGTTGGGATTCATCCAGTCGAACCTCCATTGCTCCGGCCTTCGAACGGCTGAGCAGTGTGTAGTGTTCACTGTTCGGTGCCCCAAACAACGAGGTGCTCACGCATAGACCTGCAGTCACCTGTATCAGATAAACCTTCAAACGGCTGGGCATCGAGGGTCTCACACTAGCGCGTTTCGTTTAGCCATCTCGATTAGTTCAACCAGGGATTTGGCTTTGAGCTTCTGCATGAGGCGCTTTTTGTAGGTGCTCACGGTCTTGTTGCTCAGAAACATCCCCTTGGCGATTTCCTTGTTTGTGCGACCTTGGGCAAAAAGTTGCAAGACCATCAGTTCCCGGTCGTTTACGGATTTGAACAGTTCCAGTTCGATGCAGCGTGTTTCATCTCCGCGGATGGGGTTCAAGGCCTCGCTCGGAAAATAGTTGTAACCTGCAAATACCGCTTTTATGGCGCTGACCAGTTCACTGATGTCCTCTTGTTTGCAGACATAGCCCGAGGCACCGGATTGCATGCAACGAATGCCGAAAAGTGTCGGGCATTGTGCTGTCAGTACCAGTGTTTTAAGAGGTGTATTCATGGCGTTGAATCGGGATAGCACTTCCAGGCCATCCAGTTTTGGAATGCTGATGTCGAGAATGACCAGATCCGGCATGCATTCGCGAACCATCTGCATGGCGTCGACCCCATTGTCAGTTTCGCCGACGACTTTGTAACCTTCATGCTCCAGCAGCATTCGAACGGCAAGGCGGATAACCGGGTGATCGTCGACAATAAAAACGGAGTTCATAATCAAGTCCCATGCGAGCTCAAATAAAGCGCGCACCTTAGCTCAGATACTTGAAGGGGCGCATGAACTGACCGAGCTGTAGCAGCAATATAGGAGAAATCCTACAGATCAAAAGGAATGGGACTACGTGTTAACTAGGTTTCTTATTAGGAAGGCTAAGAAAGTCCAGCGCTTTGGTGTACTTTTGAAGGAAGTTGTTTGTAAGTTTTACGTTGTATGTTTTCCGGCTTTTATATGTTTCTTTTTTCTATAGTAGTGCTGAGGTCAACAAGTCTCTAAATTCAGATTGTTTCAGTGGTTTTATCAAATATCCCAATAATGGCAGCCCGTAATCAGTGGCTGTTTTTACAAGCTCATCCAATTCAGACGTTGTCAGACTACTCAGAATGATCGCCTGTCTGATCAGCCCTCGCTGGCTGGCGAACCGGACCAGATCGAGTCCCGTCAGAT
>NZ_JBFUIC010000055.1:0-27638 GCF_056402075.1 Pseudomonas sp. P4_C3 | reverse complement strand
CCTCAGCGCCGTGGCCCGTCTGCACAATGCTTCGTCTCTGGGCAAGATCAGCTTCCTGACCATCGGCACGCTGCTGTTCACCACGGCCATCGCGGCCTTGATCGGCATCGGCCTGACCAACCTGTTCGGCCTGACCGCCGAAGGCCTGGTGGCCGGCACCCAGGAAATGGCCCGGCTGCAAACCATCCAGACCGATTACGCAGGAAAGGTCGCCGACCTGAATGTGCCGCAGCTGTTGCTGTCGTTCATTCCGCAAAACCCGTTCGCCGATCTGGCGCGGGCCAAGCCGACGTCGATCATCAGCGTGGTGATATTCGCTGCGTTCCTGGGTGTCGCGGCCCTGCAGTTGCTCAAGGATGATGTCGAGAAAGGTCAGAAGGTGATCAACGCCATCGACACCCTGCAAGCCTGGGTCATGCGACTGGTGCGCCTGGTGATGAAGCTGACCCCGTACGGCGTGTTGGCGCTGATGACCAAAGTGGTCGCCGGCTCGAACCTGCAAGACATCATCAAGCTCGGCAGTTTTGTCGTGGTTTCTTACATCGGCCTCGGTCTGATGTTTGTGGTGCATGGCGTGCTGGTGTCGGCCGCCGGGATCAACCCGCTGCGTTTCTTCCGCAAGATCTGGCCGGTGCTGACGTTTGCCTTCACCAGCCGCTCCAGCGCTGCGACGATTCCGTTGAGCATCGAGGCGCAGACCAGTCGTCTGGGCATTCCGCAGTCCATCGCCAGTTTCGCCGCTTCGTTTGGCGCAACCATTGGCCAGAACGGTTGTGCCGGCCTGTACCCGGCGATGTTGGCGGTGATGGTAGCGCCGACTGTGGGCATCAACCCGCTGGACCCGCTGTGGATCGCAACGCTGGTGGCGATTGTCACGCTGAGTTCGGCCGGTGTGGCCGGGGTTGGCGGCGGTGCGACGTTCGCCGCGCTGATCGTGCTGCCGGCGATGGGCTTGCCGGTGTCACTGGTGGCGTTGCTGATTTCGGTCGAGCCGCTGATTGATATGGGGCGTACGGCGTTGAATGTCAGTGGGTCGATGACGGCGGGGGCGATTACCAGTCAGGTGATGCAGCAGACTGATAAAGCGCTGTTGGATGCGGATGAGCATTTGGCGTTGGCGCAGGCTTGATCGGCGCCTGATAGACCGCTATCGCGAGCAAGCTCGCTCCCACAGGGATCTGTGGTGTTCACACAATTTGTGATTCACCTCAAAACACTGTGGGAGCGAGCTTGCTCGCGATGCTTTTAGGCTTTTTCCCAGACTTCGAAGTTGTACGCAGGTTTTTCGCCTTCGGCCGGGTTCGGCACATTCGACACCAGTTTCCACTGGTTCAAATCAAACTCCGGAAACCAAGCGTCCCCTTCCGGGCTCAGCGCCACGCGAGTCAGGTATAGCCGATCAGCCTGCGCCAGCCCTTGCGCATACAACTGCGCACCACCAATCAGCATCAGCTCATCAACGCCCTGTTCCTTCGCCCATTCTTCGGCGCGAACGACGGCAGCTTCCAGCGACGGATAAACCTCCGCGCCTTCCAGCACCAGATCCACCTGACGGCTGACCACAATGTTCAAGCGGCCCGGCAACGGACGACCGAGGGAGTCCCAGGTCTTGCGGCCCATGATGATCGGCTTGCCGAGCGTGGTGGCCTTGAAATATTTGAAGTCCCCCGGCAAGTGCCAGGGCATGCTGTTGTCGACGCCGATCACACGGTTTTCACCGAGGGCTGCGATCAGGCTGAGGGGGAGTGATTTAGTCATGCCCGCGAGGATACCAGAGCCTCGCTTTCGCCGATAAGCGCCACAGCGGTTATGCTCACAGCTCAATTAAGCGACGGGATGCCGCGTGACTGAACTCAATACCCTCTGGCTGACAGAAACCATTCGACTGCGCGAAGAACACGCAGGCCCCCTGGAAGACCTTGAAGCCAACCGGCTGGCCCGCAGCGCCGGCGGCGATTTGCCGTCGCGCATTCAACGCCGGGCCCTGTGGCTGGCCGAGCGCGATGGCTTGAGCGATGCTCTCAAACACTGGCTGCAAGGCGCGCGACTGGCGCTGATGGTAATGGCGGTGCTGGCGGTGATCAGCGGCGCCGGCCTGGCCTTTGCTGCAATGGGCGACGGCCTGCACCCGGTGAATGTGTTCTGGGCCTTGGGCAGCCTGCTCGGGCTCAATCTGATCCTGCTGCTGAGCTGGGCCCTGGGACTGGTGTTCGCCGGCGAACAAGGCGCCAGCCTCGGACGCCTGTGGCTGTGGCTAAGTGAAAAACTTGCGCGTGATGCCAAAGCCGCACAACTGGCACCGGCCCTGCTCCTGTTGCTGCAACGCCAGAAACTCAATCGCTGGGCTATCGGCGTGCTGGTCAACGGCCTGTGGTTGCTGGCGATGCTCAGCGCCCTGGTCATTCTGCTGACGCTGATGGCGACCCGGCGCTACGGTTTTGTCTGGGAAACCACGATCCTCAGTGCCGACACCTTTATCGCCGTCACTCAGGCGTTTGGCGTGCTACCGGCTCTGCTCGGCTTCAGCGTGCCGACCGAAGAAATGATCCGCGCCAGTGGCGATGCCGCACTGAACATCGAAAGTGCCCGTCAGGCCTGGGCTGCGTGGCTGGTCGGCATCTTGCTGGTCTACGGCGTTGTGCCGCGCCTGCTGCTGGCGCTGTTTTGCCTGTGGCGCTGGAAAACGGGGCAAACGGCGCTACGTCTGGATTTGAACCTGCCCGGTTACGCACAACTGCGCGAGCGCTTGATGCCCACCAGCGAGCGCCTCGGCGTCAGCGATGCGGCACCGGCGCAACTGCATCGCGTGGAAGGCGGCGTCAGCGAACAACAAAGTGATGGTGCTCTATTGGTCGCCATCGAGCTGGACGACGACCGCCCGTGGCCGCCACAACTGCCGAAAAACGTCAGCAACGTCGGCATCCTCGACAGCCGCGAATCGCGGCACAAACTCCTCGAACAACTGAGCCGCTTTCCCCCGGCGCGCCTGGCCATTGCGTGCGATCCACGGCGTTCGCCGGATCGCGGCAGCCTGGCCTTGATTGCCGAACTGGCCCGCAGCGCCAGCGCCACCCGCGTGTGGTTGTTGCAGGCGCCCCCCGGTGAAGCGCTGGACGCCGAACGCCTGGGCGACTGGCACGTGGCGCTGCAACAGCTTGAGCTGCCGTTTGCCGATTGTGCACCGATGAACTGGCTGGAGACGGGTCATGACTGACGCCTGGAAACAGCCTCTGAAACTCGCCGTGGTCGGCCACACCAATGTCGGCAAAACCTCGTTGCTGCGTACCCTGACTCGTGACGTCGGCTTCGGTGAAGTGTCCCATCGCCCCAGCACCACACGGCATGTCGAGGGCGCACGATTGTCAGTGGACGGCGAGCCGTTGCTCGACCTCTATGACACCCCCGGACTGGAAGACGCCATAGCCCTGCTCGATTACCTCGAACGCCTGGAGCGTCCCGGTGAACGCCTCGACGGCCCGGCACGCCTGGCGCGCTTCCTCGAGGGTAGCGAAGCCCGGCAACGCTTCGAACAGGAGGCCAAGGTGCTGCGCCAGTTGCTGGCGTCGGACGCCGGGCTTTATGTGATCGACGCCCGGGAGCCGGTGCTGGCCAAGTATCGCGACGAACTGGAAGTGCTGGCCAGTTGCGGCAAACCCTTGCTGCCGGTGCTGAACTTCGTCAGCAGCGCCAACCATCGCGAGCCGGCATGGCGTGAAGCGCTGGCGCGGCTGGGTTTGCATGCCTTGGTGCGCTTTGACAGCGTCGCGCCGCCGGAGGATGGCGAGCGTCGACTTTATGAAAGTCTCGCCCTGCTGCTGGAGTCTGCCCGACCGCAACTGGAACGCCTGATCGCCGATCAGCAGGCTCAACGCCTGGCCCGCCAACAAAGCGCAGAGCGATTGATTGCCGAATTGCTGATTGATTGCGCGGCTTGCCGACGCAGTGTGGTCAGTGAAGCCGAGCAGGAACAACAAGCCATCAGCGAACTGCGCAAGTCCGTGCGACAACGGGAACAGCGTTGCGTCGAGGCCCTGCTCAAACTCTACGCTTTCCGCCCACAGGACGCCGCGGCCAGTGATTTACCGCTGCTCGACGGCCGTTGGGGCAATGACCTGTTCAACCCGGAAACTCTCAAGCAACTGGGCGTGCGCGTCGGCGGCGGGATCGCGGCGGGTGCTGCTGCGGGGGCCGGGGTCGATTTGCTGGTGGGCGGCATTACCCTCGGCACCGCCGCACTGGCCGGTGCCATCGCCGGCGGTGCGCTGCAAACCGCGCGCAGTTACGGCAGGCGCTTGCTCGGCAAGGTCAAGGGCCAGCGCGAACTGACGGTGGACGACAACGTGCTGCGGCTGTTGGCGCTGCGTCAGCGGCAATTGCTGCAAGCGCTCAACGCCCGTGGGCATGCGGCGATGGACAGCATTCAGGTCGCCGCGCCACAGGACAAGAGCTGGCGTGAAGGCAAACTGCCCGAGGCTCTGAACAAAGCCCGGGCACATCCGCAGTGGTCCTCGCTCAATCCTCATTCCAAACTAAATCAGGCGGAGCGGCAGGAACAGGTTGAGGCGTTGGCGCAGCAGCTTTAGCCCTGCAAAGCACAACCCTCTGCCGCTCTCATGATCAGCGCCAGTTGAACTTGAGAAACGTGCCTGCCAACTGTTTCACCAGAACCTGGTCAACCTTGTCGAACAGACCATCGCGATTGACATCGCCCTGAACGCTGCAATCGAGCGTGCCGTCATTGTCCACGTCGAACACTGCACTCCAGGACACCTGCGTGCGATCCGACGCCAGACCAGTGCCTTCATGCAATTGCAGACGAACCACATTTGGCGTTCCGTCGCGGTGAAAATCTTCGGCAAAAATCTTGAGATAGCGGCTCCAGGTGGCGCCACGATTGAACCAGTGAAACTTCAGATAGGTATTGGCGAAGGTCTCCAGTAAACGTTGGTCAACTGTGTTTTCCCTACCATTGTTGGTGACATCTCCCATCTTGTAGTCCACTTTGCCGTCGGCGTTGAAGTCCACGGCGAAAGCCTTGTTCATTTCCTGGTCTTCCCACGATTTTCCGACCTGTTCGTAAAACTGCAGCAACACGGAATCGGCGCAACCGTTGCCGACGCGATCCTGGGCGGTGACTTTCAAATAGCGCATGAGCATTCCTTGCCTGTTAAATGAATGTCAAACCTACCCCCACCGCAGATCCCGGTTCTGTCAGCGCAAGCCAACACACTGCGTAAGGTGTTTCGCTATTGTTTGTCTGCCTTGTTCACTGAACACGGGACTCCTGATTCCGTTCCAGCAATGACTCGGCCTTACGTTTCAGGATTGCCAAATCGATGACCGGCACATGCATCTCTTTGGCCAGTTCATCCCACTGGCGCATGCGCAAACTCACGGCACACAGCGGGTCCTGCCCGAACGCTTCAGCCTCTACAGTCGTCATCACCCCGCCCTGATATTCCAGGGTCCGGCAACTGGCTTCGCTCAGGCGCTGGTAGTAGCCAGGCTCCACTAGCGTCAGATAACGCTTGGCCTGTACGTGGTATTCGACCAGCCGCGCCATGCGCTCGCTGAAGCCGGCGCGGCGTAGGTAGTCGGCCCCCAGGCGCTCATGGCCGACCACACCGAAGCCGCCCATATTCTCCGCACTTTCCGCGCAGATATGCCCGATGTCGTGAAAGAACGCCGCCAGAATCACTTCATCGTCGAAGCCTTCGGCCATGGCCAGCTCCGCCGCCTGGGACATGTGCTCGATCTGCGACACCGGTTCGCCGATGTAATCGCTGTCGCCAAAACGCTCGTACAAACCGAACACCTCGGCAATCACTTGTTCATTGCGCTCCGTCAGATTTCCCCCAACACAGCTGCGATGTTTCGTTCAGCCATCGCCGGCCCGACGCTCATGCCGACACCGGTGTGCATCAACGCCACGCCCAGGCCTTTTGCCGGGCGCAGGAACGAGAACGGTCCCGGCCCCCGTGAACCATAGACACCCTGCCAGCGTTCGACCACTTGCACCTTGCAGCCCAGGGTCTGCTCGGCCAGTTCGATCATCCAGTCGTCGACCTGCTCGGCATTGAAGGGCGACGGATCGCTGCCGTAATGGTGCGAATCGCCAATGATCAATTCGCCATAGGGCGTCGGGCTGATCAGCAGGTGGATGCCGTTTTCGTGCAGATGCGGCGCGTACTGCAGGATTTCTGCCTGCACCGCCGCAGCCTCCGGCAAGTCGGCGAAGGCGCCGTAGTGCACGCAACTCAAACCGGTGAGCAACGCGTGTTGCAGGTTGAGGTTGATTCGCGGGCGGGCGCGGAGCATTTGCAGGCGGCAGATTTGCGGCTCGAGTTCGGCGATCTGTTCGGCCAGCAACGTCTGATAATCGTGGCCGGAGCAGACGATGATCTGCTCGGCACTGAAGCTGCCGGCGGTGCTGTGCAGGCGACCCGGCTCGATATCGTGCACCAGGGTAGAGAAATGAAACTCGACACCCAGGTCGCGGCGCAGGAAGTCGATCAGCGCCGGAATCGCTTCGCGGGAATACAGTTGCTGATCGTCCATGCCATGCAACGCAGCGCGGTGATGGCGGAACTGACCGCCGTACAAATCGCGCAGCGCAGCGCCGCGCAACAGGTCGACGCGGTAACCGTGTTCGACGGCGCGGCCCTCGCAGAAGGCTTCCAGCAACTGTTCTTCCGCTTCGGTGCGGGCGAACAGGTACGAGCCATTGCGCCTGAGTTGCAGGCCGGCGAGCTGTGCCCAGTCGCCCCAGATTCCGCGACTGGCGCGGGCCAGTTCCAGCATCGGTCCCGGCGGTTGGCCAGTGACCAGTGCCTGGCCGAAGTTGCGCACCGAAGCGCCGAGGGGCGTTTCGCTGCGCTCGAAAACCGTGACCTTGAGACCGCGTTTGGCGGCGGCATACGCATGGGACAAACCCAGGATGCCGGCGCCGACGATCAGCATGTCGTTGTGTTGTGTCATGGAGTTTTGTCCTGAGTTCGAGACCGCCATCGCGAGCAAGCTCGCTCCCACATTGGTTTTGTGTTCGACGCACATCCCCTGTGGGAGCGAGCTTGGTCCGGGCGGCGTTCCGACGATGAGGCCCTGTCAGCCGATAAAGACCTTACTTGGCCGCCACTTTCTCGGACTTGCCGTCATAGCGCTTGCGCCACTCGGTCAGGATCTCGTCGCGGTTCTTCGAAGCCCAGACGAAGTCATTCTTGATCAGGCGCTGTTCGTAGTCGGCTGGCAGTTCGGTCTGTGGCTTGGCGATGCCAGGCTGGGCGAGTACGGCAAAGTTTTCTTTATAGAGCTCCATTGCCTCAGGGCTGGCGGAGAAGTCAGCCAGTTTCTTCGCCGCTTCTTCGTGGGTAGTGCCCTTGATCACGGCAGTCGCTTCGATCTCCCAGCCCAAACCTTCCTTCGGCAGGATGATGTCCAGCGGTGCGCCCTGGCGCTTCAGCTGAACGGCTGGGTATTCAAAGGAAATACCGATCGGGAATTCGCCAGCCGCCGCCAGTTTGCAAGGCTTGGAGCCGGAGTGAACGTACTGCCCGATGTTCTGGTGCAGGCCGTCCATGTAGGCCCAACCCTGCTTCTCGCCGAAGGTTTGCAGCCAGGCGCTGACGTCGAGGAAACCGGTGCCGGACGATGCCGGGTTCGGCATGACGATCTTGCCTTTGTACTCAGGCTTTGTCAGGTCCTGCCAGCTCACTGGCTTGGTCAGGCCCAGCTTCTCGGCTTCAACGGTGTTGAAGCAAATGGTTGCGGCCCAGACGTCCATGCCGACCCAGGCTGGCGGGTTGGCGGCGTCGCGGTAGTTCGCGCCGATCTTGCCCAGATCCTTCGGTGCATAGCTTTGCAGCATGCCTTGCTGATCGAGGATCGCCAGGCTGGAAGCGGCCAGACCCCACACAGCATCCGCCTGTGGACGGGCTTTTTCGGCCAGCAGTTTGGCGGTGATGATGCCGGTGGAGTCACGCACCCACTTGATTTCGACGTCCGGGTTGGTCTTCTCGAAAGCCTCTTTGTAGGTCTTCAGTTGTTCGGCTTCGAGGGCGGTGTACACCGTCAACTCGGTTTTCGCCGCGAAGGCGTTCAGGCTGAAAGCGGTGAGGACAGCAGCGGCCAGGGCCATAGGCTTGAACATGATCTTTTCCTGTTGTTGAGTTGAGTGGGTTGTACAGATCATTGACCGGGTGCCGTCTGCCGCCAGGCCTGGGAGCGGCGCAGCAAACCCCGCGAGGCCCAGGCCAGCAGCAGGGACACGCCCGCCGAGGTAATCAGGATCAGGGTCGACATCGCTGCCGCACCGCCGACGTTGCCGGCGTCGTCCATGTTCAGCACCGCCACCGCCGCGAGGATGGTGTCGGGGCTGTAGAGAAAGATCGCCGCCGAAACGGTGGTCATGGCCGAGACGAACAGGTAGCGCACGATGTCCAGCAACGCCGGCAGGCAGATCGGCACGGTGACTCGCAGGTAGTGTCGGTACAGCGGCGCCTTGAGCGACAGCGCGGCGGCTTCGAACTCGGCGTCGAGTTGGCGCAGCGCGGTGGTGGCGGTCATTTGCGCGGTGGTCAAATAGTGGGCAATGGTGCAGACGATCAGCAGGGTCATGGTCCCGTACAGCACATGCAACGGGTTGCCGGTGAGATTGAAGAAGAAGACGTAACCCAACCCCAGCACCAGGCCCGGCACCGCCATCGGTACGAAACTGAGCATGCGCAAGGTCAGGTTCAGGCCGCGCTGGCCCCTGGTTTTTTCCATCAGGTAGGCGCCGGTGAAAATCAGCAGGCTGCCGATCAACGCCGTGCCCAGGGCCATCTTCAGGCTGTTGCCGTAGGCCAGCCAGCCACCGCCGGCGGTTTCGTTGAACTGATAGTGGTTGAGCGACAGCGACAGGTTGTACGGCCAGAACTTCACCAGCGAGGAGAACACCGCCATGCTGAACACCAGCAGGAGCGCGGCGCAGATCAGCAACACGATGGCCAGGTAGCAGCTGTCGCGCAGCTTCGACGGCGCGGGTTTGAACACTTGGGCGCGACCGTTCATGGAGTCGCCGTGACGACGACGCAACCAGGCATCGACGCCGAAGCTGAACAGCGCCGGCAGCAACAACACCATGCCGATCAACGCCCCGCGACCGAACTGTTGCTGGCCGACCACCGCCTTGTAGGCTTCCAGCGCCAACACTTGATAGTCGCCACCGACCACCACCGGTACACCGAAGTCAGTGATGGTCAGGGTGAACACCAGACAGAACGCGGCGAACACGGCCTGACGGGTCGCCGGCCAAGTGATGCTGCGGAAGGCTTTGGCCGGGCTGGCGCCCATGCTGGAGGCGGCGTCGAACAGTCGCGCATCGGCCAGGGACAGGGCCGACAGAAGAATCATCAAGGCGTGCGGGAAGGTGTAGATGACCTCGCCGAGCACAATGCCCCAGAAGCCGTAGATGTTGTCCGAAAGCAGGCCGCGCAACATGCCCTGATTGCCGAACAGATAAACCAACGCGATGCCGGGCAGCATTGATGGCGCCATCAATGGCAGCAGCGAAATGCCACGCCAGATGCCTTTAGCCGGAATCAAGGTGCGTTGCAGGGCGTAGGCAAACAGGTAGGCCAGCGGTACGACGATGGCCGCGACGCTGAGGGAAACTTTCAGGCTATTGCCCAGGAGCCAGTGGAAGTTCTCGCTGGTCACCAGCTCTTTCGCGGCGACCCAGCCACCGCCCTGCCCGGCCTCGGCGCTGAAACCACGCCAGAAGATCGCCAGCAACGGCATCAATACGGCAACACCCAACAACACCAACAGAAGGACTTTTCCGCCGACCACGAAAAGCCGGTCACCGATTTCGGCACGGGTGGTCTGCCGCAACTGCTTGTGTGGCAGCGGCAGCGCGATGTTCGCGCTCATCAGGCAAACACCTGCAGGCTGCGCGGCGGCAAGGCGACCATGATCTGCTGGGCGCCAAGGCGCGGCATGGCTTCCGGCGCCAGTTCCGCCAACAGTGCGTGGCCCGGCAATTGATCGAGCTCGAAGCTCATGCGGCAGCGGTTGCCGAGGAAGGTGATTTCACGAACCTTGGCGGGGAACAGGTTTTCCTCATGCACCAGCGGGTTGACGTTGATCGCTTCCGGACGGCAGAACAAACGGCCCGAGGCGGTCTTGGCGCCGCCATCGGCCAGTCGCATGCTCATTCCGCCGACCTGAGCGTGGCTGTCGCTACTGCGCTGGAACGGCAACCAGTTACCCTGGCCGACGAACTCCGCCACGAATGGCGTGGCCGGACGGTTGTAGATTTCCTGCGGCGTGGCGTACTGCTCGACCTTGCCGTTGTTCATCACGGCGATACGGTCGGCCATCAGCATGGCCTCGTCCTGATTGTGGGTGACCATCAGGGTGGTGATGCCGAGGTTGCGTTGCAGTTGGCGCAGTTCGGTGCACAGATGCTCGCGCACCCGGGCATCGAGGGCCGACATCGGTTCGTCCAGTAACAACAACGAAGGCGCAGGCGCCAGGGCGCGGGCCAGCGCCACACGTTGCTGCTGCCCGCCGGACAACTGGCCCGGGTATTTTTTCTCGCTACCGGTCAGGCCGACCAGTTCCAGCATCTGACCGACACGACGGCGCACTTCGTCGCGACCGCTGCCGGCGAGGCCATAGGCAATGTTCGCTTCGACGGTGAGGTTGGGGAACAAGGCGTAGGACTGGAACAGAATGCCGTAGTCCCGCGCCTGGGGTGCCAGGTGGGAAACGTCGCGATCACCCAAGTACAACTCGCCGCTGTCCTGCTTCTCAAGACCGGCGATGCAGCGCAGCAAGGTGGTCTTGCCACAGCCCGAAGGGCCGAGCAGACACACCAGCTCACCGGCCGCCACGTCGAGGGAAACGTTATCCAGCGCCGTGAAGGCGCCAAAGCGCTTCTGCACTCCGCGCACTTTCATCGGTGCGCCGGGGTTGGTCAAGGCAGTTGCGATCGGGTTGTTCATGGACGGACCTCATCTGGCAGATGGGGCCATCCTAGAGTTGTAATGAGTCCGTCATGTGGCAGTAAGGCAAAAACCGCCGATAGTGGTATTCAAGGATTTTGGTTCAGGTGCTGTGTTGTCAGGACTGACGCCTTCGCTGGCAAGCCAGCTCCTACAAGGTTTCGCATTCCCCTGTAGGAGCTGGCTTGCCAGCGATGAGGCCTGAACAGCCGCCAAAGATCTCAGACCGGGGCCATTTCCTGCGCCAACCCCAGAAACGCCGCCGGCAGTCGCGCGTTTTTGCGCTCCTTGAGGCAGTACAGGTATTCGGGAATCTGCGGCGCATTCTCGATGGTCAGCACCCGCAGCTGCGGATCATGGGGCACTTCCTGGCGGGCAATGATGCTGATACCGATGTTGCGCAGTACCGCTTCGCGGATCGATTCGCGGCTGCCGATTTCCAGCAGCGGCCCAAAACATACGCCAGCACTGGCCAGCAACTCTTCGGTCAGGCGACGGGTGGTCGAACCCGGTTCGCGCATCAGTAGGGTATGCCCGGCCAATGCACTGAGCGAAACGTGATCGTGAACCGCCAGCGGATGATTGCGATGCACGGCCAACACCAGCGGATCGCTGCCGAGTACCCGGCGAATCAGCCGTGCGTCATCGAGTAACTGCGACGACGCCGCGACATCGACCCGATAATCCTCCAGCGCTTCAAGCACCTGTTGGGAGTTGCCGATTTCCACCGACACCTCCACTTGCGGCAGACGTTCGCGGAATGTTTTTACCAGGTCGAGGATGTAATACGGCGCCGTGGCAGCAATGCGCAATGTGCCCTGGACCTGGCCGCAGTTACGCAGGAAAAACTCGATGTCGGCTTCCTGCTGCATCAGCACCTTGACCATCGGCAGCAGCCGCGCGCCCTCCTCGCTGACACTGAGACGCCGGCCACCACGGTAGAACAGCTCGACCGAATACTGGCTTTCGAGGTTGCGGATCTGCGTCGTCACCGTCGGCTGGCTCAGGCCAAGCTTTTTTGCAGCCTGGGTAATGCTGCCCAGGCGGGCCACCATGTAAAACGCCTTCAGCTCCGCACTCAGCACAACCGTCCCTCATCCTTTACTTGCGCAGCAGGCGCAAACCGTTGAACACCACCAGCAAACTCACGCCCATGTCGGCGAACACTGCCATCCACATGGTAGCGAGCCCGGCGAAGGTTACCCCAAGAAAGATCGCCTTGATGACCAAAGCCAGGGCGATGTTCTGCTTGAGGATGCTTGATGTCTGCCGCGACAGGCCAATGAATGCCGGAATTTTTCGCAGATCGTCGTCCATCAGGGCGACATCGGCGGTCTCGATCGCGGTATCGGTGCCAGCGGCGGCCATGGCGAAACCGATCTCGGAACGCGCCAGTGCAGGCGCGTCGTTGATGCCGTCGCCGACCATGCCGACCCGATGCCCTTGGGCATAAAGAGCCTCGACAGCCTGCAATTTGTCGCCTGGCAACAGGTCGCCCTTGGCCTCGTCGATGCCGACTTGCGCGGCAATGGCTTGCGCGGTGTGGACGTTATCACCCGTGAGCATCAGGGTTTTGATGCCCAGGTCATGCAGTTGCCGGATGGCTTCGCGGCTGGACGCTTTTACCGTATCGGCGACGGCGAACAGCGCCAATGGCCCGGACTGATCAAGCAGCAGCACCACCGACTTGCCCTGTTTTTCAAGGGCGAACAGTTTCTCTTCCAGCGCCGGCGAGCACAGCCCCAGATCCTCCACCAGTCGATGGTTGCCCAAATGGTAGAGCTGGCCGTTGATTTCGCCGCGCACACCGCGCCCGCCCAGCGCTTCGAAGTTATCCACAATCAGCGTCGCTGTTTGGTTATCCACAGCCGCTTTGGCAATGGCCTGGGAAACCGGGTGATCCGAGCGCCTGGCCAGCGCGGCGGCAATGGCAGGCGCCGAATCGTCGGCGGTCGGATCCAGCGACAGGTAATCGGTCTGCACCGGTTTGCCGTGGGTGATGGTGCCGGTCTTGTCCAGGGCCAGGTAGTCGAGCTTGTAACCGCCTTCCAGATAGACGCCGCCCTTGACCAGGATGCCTTTGCGCGCCGCCGCCGCGAGGCCACTGACGATGGTCACCGGCGTGGAAATCACCAGCGCACAGGGGCAGGCCACCACCAGCAGCACCAGCGCCCGGTAGATCCAGTCGAACCACAACGCGCCCATGAACATTGGCGGGATCACCGCCACGGCCAAGGCCAGGATGAACACTGCCGGGGTGTAGATTTTCGAGAAGCTGTCGACGAAACGCTGGGTCGGCGCCCGCGCGCCCTGAGCCTGCTCGACGGCGTGGATAATGCGCGCCAGGGTCGAGTTGTCAGCCGCAGCGGTTACTTCATATTCCAGGGATCCGGCCTGATTGATGGTGCCGGCGAAGACTTTGTCGCCGACGGTTTTTTCCACCGGCAGGCTTTCACCGGTGATTGGCGCCTGGTCGATGGTCGAGCGACCGGACAGCACTTCGCCGTCCAGGCCGATACGCTCACCGGGACGGACCCGTACCCGCGCGCCAAGCCCAATGGTTTTTACACCCTGCTCAAGCCAGCCCCCGTCAGCCTGCAACACCGTCGCCGTGTCCGGGGTCATCTGCATCAGGCCGCCGATGGCGTTACGCGCACGGTCGAGGGACCTGGCTTCGATCAACTCGGCCACAGTGAACAGGAACATCACCATCGCCGCTTCCGGCCACTGGCCGATCAGAACCGCGCCGGTCACGGCAATGCTCATCAGGGCGTTGATGTTCAGGTTGCGGTTTTTAAGGGCGATCCAGCCTTTTTTGTAAGTACCAAGGCCGCCACTGAGAATCGAGACCAGCGCGATGACCGCCACCAACCAGTTCGGGGCGGAACCGGTGAAGTGGATAACTTCTGCCAGCAATGCACCAACACCGGACAGCGCCAAGGGCCACCACGGCTTTTGCCGGGGCGCCGGGGTCGGGGTTTCAGCCCCCTGGTCCATCGGCTCGGCCTGCATGCCCAAGGACTTGATGGCCTCGACGATCGGCTCGATACCGGGCAAATCGTGGGTCACACCAAGCACCCGATTAATCAGATTGAACTCCAGCTGCTGTACCCCGGTCAGTTTGCTTAGCTTATTTTGGATCAGCGTCTGTTCGGTCGGACAGTCCATTGCCTCGATACGGAAACTACTCAGCCTAGCGCCAATCGTCGGCGATTCGCTCAGTTTTACCAGCGCAGGCGCTGCCGCTTTAGATGAGCAGCAGGAGTCGTCGTGACCGCCGTGCCCATGTTTTTGCACGGGCTTGAGCTTGTGGCTGTGCTCGTGTTCAGCCCCGGGTTTGTGGGAGTGCAGGGAATCGCTCATTGGTTACGTCCATAAGAGTGCCTGTTGCCAAGTAAAGACCCTGTAGCCACTATAGGGTCAAGCACCCATTCTGGAGTTTTGGAGATTGTTGTCATGAAAATTGGAGAATTGGCGAAACTCACGGACTGCGCCGTGGAAACGATCCGCTACTACGAGCGCGAGTACCTGCTGCCGGAACCAGCCCGCAGTGACGGCAATTATCGCGTTTACACCCAGGCCCACGCCGAGCGCCTGACCTTCATCCGTAACTGTCGCACCCTCGACATGACGCTTGAAGAAATCCGCAGCCTGCTGGCGTTTCGCGACAGCCCGCAAGACCAGTGCGAAAGCGTCAACGCACTGATCGACGAGCACATCCACCACGTCAGGGCGCGGATCGACGGCTTGCTGGCCTTGCAGACACAACTGCTCGAGCTGCGCCAACGCTGCGACGAGGGACCGGGTATCGATCAATGCGGGATTTTGCAGCGGCTGGAAGTGAGCGGCGGGGTGGTGGCGACGGAGGTGGGGCATTCCCATGTGGGCCGCAGTCACGGCCACTAAGCACACCGCAAAACCCTGTGGGAGCGAGCTTGCTCGCGATGACGGCGGCACATTCAACATTGATGTGACTGACAAATCGCTATCGCGAGCAAGCTCGCTCCCACAGGGTCGTTGGTGGTTTTTTAGACCGCCATCGGCGCGGTCATCGGCGCGTGGTGCTCGTAGCCTTCCAGCGAGAAATCGCTCGGTTCCACCAGCTCCAGCCATTGCGGCTGATACTCACCAGTCTTGGCAAACTCCGGCACACGCTCGGAAATCACCAGTTTCGGCATCGGGAACGGCTCGCGCTTGAGCTGTTCGTTGAGCATGTCCAGGTGGTTTTCGTAGACGTGGGCATCACCGATGAAATAGGTGAACCAGCGCGGCGTGTAGCCCGTCAGGCGACCGATCAGGCTCAGCAGAGCAGCACCTTCGGTGAGGTTGAACGGCGTGCCCAGGCCCAGGTCGTTGGAGCGGATGTAGAGGGTCAAGGAAATCTCCCTGGTCTCGACATTCGGGTGGAACTGATACAGCAGGTGGCACGGTGGCAGGGCCATTTCATCGAGCTGGGCGCAGTTCCAGCCGTGGAAGAGGATACGGCGGCTGCCCGGGTCCTTGATGATGGTATCGACGCACTGGCGGACCTGGTCGATGGCCTTGTACAGCACCACGTAGGTCTGGCCGTCCTCCTCGCCTTCGGCAATCTGGCGGTAGCCTTGCTTCAGAGTCTGCTCGATGGCAGCCGGGTTGCTGACCGGGATCTGCTTGTACGCCGGCCATTTGCGCCATTGCACGCCGTAGATTTCGCCGAGGTCGTCTTCGCCCTGGCGGAACGGGTTGGCCAGCCACTGGGCGTTTTCGTTGGCGTTCTGGTCCCAGACCTTGCAGCCCAATGCGCGGAATTCGGCAGCGTTGTTCACGCCACGCAGGAATCCGCACATTTCGCCGATGGCCGATTTGAACGCCATCTTGCGCGTGGTGATCGCCGGAAAACCTTCCTGCAGGTCATAACGCAGCATCGCACCGGGAAAACTGATGGTGTTCACGCCGGTACGGTTGGCCTGCTTGGTGCCGTTCTTGATGACGTGGGCGACCAGTTCGAGATATTGCTTCATGAATTACCTGTGTCCTTGAACCCGGGACCCAAGCCCCGGGGTTCGATTTTATACGGCTGCCGCTGGAGTCGCCGGGGCGCGGTGATAGGCCAGCCAGATCAGGAACAGCCCGCCGACGATCATCGGCACGCACAGCACCTGGCCCATGGTCAGCCAGTTCCAGGCCAGATAGCCCAGCTGGGCGTCCGGTACGCGGACGAACTCGACGATGAAGCGGAAGATGCCATAGAACAGCGCGAACATCCCCGATACCGCCATGGTCGGACGTGGCTTGCGCGAGAACAGCCAGAGGATCAGGAACAGTGCCACGCCCTCGAGGGCGAACTGGTACAGCTGCGACGGGTGACGCGGCAACTGCGCCGGGTCGCTGAACGGCGGGAAGATCATTGCCCACGGCACGTCGGTCGGCTTGCCCCACAGCTCGGCATTGATAAAGTTGCCGATACGACCGGCACCCAGGCCAATCGGCACCATCGGCGCAACGAAATCCATCAGCTGGAAGAACGACTTGTTGTTCTTTTTACCGAACCACAACGCCGCCAGCATCACACCGATGAAACCGCCGTGGAACGACATGCCGCCCTTCCACACTTCGAAAATCAGCGTCGGGTTGGCCAGGTAAGCGCTCAGATCGTAGAACAGCACGTAACCCAGTCGCCCGCCGACGATCACCCCCATCGACATCCAGAACACCATGTCGGAGAGTTTCTCCTTGGTCCAGGTCGGGTCGAAGCGGTTCAASCGRCGGGACGCCAGCAGCCAGGCGCCGCCGATGCCGATCAGGTACATCAGACCGTACCAGTGGATTTTCAGCGGACCGATGGCCAGGGCCACCGGGTCGATCTGCGGGTAAGGCAGCATTGCGACTCCTCGTTAGAGTTCAAATCTTAAAAATTCCCGGGCGACGCTGCCACCTCAGGATTAAGCCAGGATTGCGCTGCCCGTCAGAGCAGATGCTTCAGACTAGAAAGTTCAGACCGACGCAGAACAGCAAAGCGGCAAACAGCCGTTTCAGCAACTTTGGCGACAGGTTGTGGGCCAGTCGCGCACCGAAGCGGGCGAAGACCATGCTGGTCAGGGCAATGCCCAGCAACGCCGGCAAATAAATGAAACCGAGACTATGGGCCGGGAGCAACGGATCGTGCCAGCCCAGAATCATGAAACTCAATGCACTGGCCAGGGCAATCGGCAGACCGCAGGCCGATGAAGTGGCCACGGCTTGCTGCATCGGCACGCTGCGCCAGGTCAGGAATGGCACGGTCAACGAACCGCCGCCAATGCCGAAAATCGCCGAAGCCCAGCCAATCACGCTGCCGGCCACGGTCAGACCGAGTTTGCCCGGCACGGTTCGGCTGGCCTTGGGTTTAACGTCCAGCGCCAGCTGAGCGGCGATCACCAGGGCAAATACACCAATGAGTTTCTGCAGATTGGGACCGGAAATCGCTTCCGCCGTCAGCGCGCCGAACCCGGCACCGATCAGAATGCCGACGGTCATCCACATGAAGATCGGCCAACGTACGGCACCACGGCGGTGATGCTCGCGTACCGCGTTGACCGAAGTAAAGATGATCGTCGCCAGGGAGGTACCCACTGCCAGATGCGTGAGGATCGACGGATTGAACCCTTGGGCCTTGAAGCTGAACACCAGCACCGGGACGATGATGATCCCGCCGCCCACGCCAAACAGCCCGGCGAGCACACCTGCACAGGCGCCGAGCGCCAGATAGAGCAGAAATTCCATTGTCGTCCCGCCCGCATCCCCAAAACCGGAGCGGCATGGTAACGGATGCATGGCCTCGAGCTCCACTGTGCAAGGCGATGGATCGATGAGCGATGTCTGCGTACAGTGAGCAAAAAACACACAAGGACAGCCTTATGTGCCTGATTGTCTTTGCCTGGCGCCCGGGTCATGCCCAACCGCTGGTCGTGGCGGCCAATCGCGATGAGTTCTACGCCCGCCCCAGCCTGCCTCTGGCGCCATGGCCCGAAGCGCCGCACGTACATGCGGGGCGCGACCTCGAGGCCGGTGGCACCTGGCTCGGTGTCGGTGCCCAGGGACGTTTTGCGGCGCTGACCAATATTCGCGATCCCCATCGACCGCCGGGGCGCAAGTCTCGTGGGGAGCTGGTGGCGCGTTTTCTCACAGGGGAAATGCCAATTGACGACTATTTAGCCGATGTTGTCGACCGTTCGCTGGAATATGGTGGCTTTAACCTGCTGGTCGGCAATACCAATGAGCTCTGGCACTTCAATCAACTGGAATCGGAAGCGGTGATGCTGGCCCCGGGGGTCTACGGGTTATCCAATGCCGGGCTGGATACGCCGTGGCCGAAACTGCTCAAAGCCAAGGCGGCGTTGAGCGAGGTGCTGGATGATCCGCAGCCTCAGGCGCTGTTGGCGTTATTGAGCGATGCGCAGACCGCACCGCTTGCCGAGTTGCCAGATACCGGCGTGGGGCTGGCCACCGAGACGTTGCTGTCGAGCGTGTTCATTGCCAGTCAGAGTTATGGAACGCGGGCGAGTACGGCGTTGATTGTGCAGGCGGATAGGGCGCGGCATATGGTCGAGCGCAGTTTCGGGCCGTATGGCGGGCATCTTGGGGAAGTGGAGATCAGGCTGTAGTTGTGTGCTGTCTGGACTGGCCCCATCGCGAGCAAGCTCGCTCCCACAGGATCTCTGGCGTTCACAAAATTTGTGTTCACTGGATATCCTTGTGGGAGCGAGCTTGCTCGCGATGGGGTCATCAGCCTTTCAGAGGGGCTTGATCGCCGCCGGATTGATCATCCGCGCCAACCCGAGGTTCTTCAGCGCCAGCTGTAACGAGCTGTGAATCACTTGCGGGTTGTCGATGGTCATTAGTTCCGCCAGCAATTCCTTGGCCTTGCTCAGGTTGATCTGGCGCAGCATCCACTTCACTTTCGGCAAGTTGGTGGCGTTCATCGACAGGCTGTCGAAGCCCATCGCCATCAACAGCACGGCCGCCGCTGGGTCACCGGCCATTTCGCCGCAGATGCTCACCGGCTTGCCTTCGGTATGGGCATCACGCACCACGTTCTGCAGCGCCTGAAGCACTGCCGGGTGCAAGTAGTCGTAAAGATCGGCCACCCGCGGATTGTTGCGGTCCACGGCCAGCAAGTACTGGGTCAGGTCGTTGGAACCGACCGAAAGGAAGTCCACTTGCCGAGCCAGCTCCTTGGTCTGATACACCGCTGCCGGAATTTCGATCATCACGCCAATCGGCGGCATCGGCACGTCGCAGCCTTCGTCGCGGACTTCGCCCCAGGCGCGGTGGATCAGATGCAAGGCTTCTTCCAGCTCGTGAGTGCCGGAGATCATCGGCAGCAGGATGCGCAGGTTGTTCAGACCTTCGCTGGCCTTGAGCATGGCGCGGGTCTGCACCAGGAAAATTTCCGGGTGGTCGAGGGTGACGCGAATGCCGCGCCAGCCGAGGAACGGGTTGTCTTCCTTGATCGGGAAGTATGACAGTGACTTGTCGCCACCGATGTCCAGGGTGCGCATAGTCACCGGTTGCGGATGAAACGCGGCGAGCTGCTCGCGGTAGATCGCCAGTTGTTCCTTTTCGCTCGGGAAACGCTGGTTGATCATGAACGGCACTTCGGTGCGGTACAGGCCCACGCCTTCGGCACCGCGCTTCTGCGCCCGCGCCACATCCGCCAGCAAACCGGTGTTGACCCACAGCGGCATGCGGTGGCCATCGACCGTCACGCACGGCAGATCGCGCAGCGCATCCAGCCCCAGGGCCAGTTGTTTCTCTTCCTCGACCACCTCGGCGAACTGCTTGCGCAGCACTTCACTCGGGTTGGTGTAGACCTCGCCGTGGTAGCCATCGACGATCATCTGGATGCCGTCGACCTTGGAGTACGGCAGGTCGACCAGGCCCATCACGGTCGGAATACCCATGGCGCGGGCGAGGATGGCGACGTGGGAGTTGCCTGAGCCGAGCACCGACACCAGGCCGACCAGCTTGCCCTCCGGCACCTCGCCGAGCATCGCCGGCGTCAGTTCTTCGCTGACCAGAATGGTGTTGTCGGGGTAGACCAGGGTTTGCTGACGCTCTTCCTGCAAGTAAGCCAGCAATCGCCGACCAAGGTCCTTGACGTCCGAGGCCCGCTCGCGCAGGTAGGCGTCGTCCATCAATTCGAAACGGTTGACGTGATCGGTGACCACCTGGCGCAAAGCGCCCTGGGCCCACTGCCCGGTCTTGATCACGGTGGTGACTTCGCTGCCCAGCGCGGCATCGTCGAGCATCATCAGGTAGACGTCGAACAAGGCCCGCTCTTCCGGGCGCAGCTGCGTGGCGAGTTTGGCGGACAAGGTGCGCATGTCGGCGCGCACGCCTTCGATGGCGGTCTTGAACAAACCGAGTTCGGCGTCGATGTCGGTGATGTTCTTGTCCGGCACCACGTCCAGATCGGCGGGCGGCAGCATGACCACCGCCGTACCGACTGCCGCACCCGGCGAACCCGGAACGCCGATGAACTTGGCCTCCTGAATGCCTTTACCCTGACGGCCCAGGCCGCGGATCGAACCGGTGGCCTCGGCGTGGGCGATAACGCCAGCGAGCTGCGCGCTCATGGTCACGAGGAAAGCTTCTTCACCTTCATCGAACTGGCGACGTTCTTTTTGCTGGATGACCAACACGCCGACAACGCGGCGGTGGTGAATGATCGGTGCCCCGAGGAATGAGGCGAAGCGCTCTTCACCGGTCTCGGCGAAGTATCGGTAGCGCGGGTGATCCGCAGCGTTTTCGAGGTTCAGGGGTTCTTCGCGCGTACCGACCAGGCCAACCAGACCTTCGTTGGGTGCCATGCTGACTTTACCGATCGAGCGCTTGTTCAAGCCCTCGGTGGCCATCAGCACGAAGCGGTTGGTCTCGGGGTCAAGCAGGTAGACCGAGCAGACCTGGCTGCCCATGGCCTCTTTGACGCGCAACACAATAATCCCCAACGCCGCCTTGAGATCCTTGGCGGAGTTAACTTCCTGGACGATCTTGCGCAGCGTATTGAGCATGGCTCGGGGTCGAACTCCGTCGTCAGTCGCGCGCTAAAAGGCGCGGGGCAAGCTCTTTGAGAGCGCGTCGATACACCTCGCGCTTGAATGTCACCACCTGGCCCAACGGATACCAATAGCTGACCCAGCGCCAGCCATCGAATTCCGGTTTACCGGTCAAATCCATCCGCACCCGCTGCTCGTTGGAGATCAGGCGCAGGAGAAACCATTTCTGTTTCTGGCCGATGCACAGCGGTTGGCTGTGGGTACGCACCAGACGTTGCGGCAAACGATAGCGCAACCAGCCCCGGGTGCAGGCAAGAATTTCAACATCTTCGCGCTCAAGGCCCACTTCTTCGTTCAGCTCGCGGTACAAGGCGTCTTCCGGTGTCTCTTCGGGGTTGATTCCCCCCTGCGGAAATTGCCAGGCATCTTGATTGATTCGGCGAGCCCATAGCACCTGGCCGGCGTCATTCGTCAGAATGATCCCGACATTGGGGCGAAAACCATCGGGGTCGATCACGGCAACAACCTCGCAAACGCATGTCGCCGCATTGTTCCACAAAGGTTGTGAAGGCGGCAACGAAGGTTCCTACCTTATGTGCACTCTTGTGAAAAGACCGTATTCTTGTCGCCTTTTTACTGACTTTTCAGCGGGTAACTGCAATGCGCCTGGCTTTATTCGATTTGGACAACACCCTTCTGGGCGGTGACAGCGATCACGCTTGGGGCGATTACCTGTGCGAGCGCGGCTTTCTCGACGCCGTCGCCTACAAGGCTCGCAACGATGCGTTCTACCAGGATTACCTGGCCGGCAAACTCGATAATGCCGCTTACCTGAACTTCTGCCTGGAAGTTCTCGGCCGCACCGAAATGGCCACGCTGGATCAGTGGCACAGCGATTACATGCGTGACTGCATCGAACCGATCGTGCTGCCCAAGGCCATCGACCTTTTGGCCAAACACCGCGCAGCCGGCGACAAACTGGTGATCATCACTGCCACCAATCGCTTCGTCACCGGGCCGATTGCCGTGCGCCTGGGCGTCGAAACCCTGATCGCCACCGAGTGCGAGATGGTCGACGGCCGCTACACCGGGCGCAGCATTGATGTGCCGTGCTTCCGCGAAGGCAAGGTGACGCGCTTGAATCGCTGGCTGGAGGAAACCGGGTATACGCTGGAAGACAGCTACTTCTATAGCGACTCGATGAATGATTTTCCGTTGCTGGAGCAGGTGACCCATCCGGTGGCGGTTGATCCTGATCCGAACTTGCGGGCCGAGGCCGAGAAGCGGGGTTGGCCGGTAATCAGTCTGCGCGGCTGAAACCGCTATCGCGAGCAAGCTCGCTCCCACAGGGATCTATGTCGAACACAAATTTTGTGAACTCCACAAAAACCTGTGGGAGCGAGCTTGCTCGCGATCGGGGCGACTCGGTTTCAAGCCTTAAACAGGCTTGGCCCCCATCAACCCGGCAATCGCGATAAAACACACAAAACTGAACAACGCCAAGGCAAAGGTGAATTTACCTACACCCCCCGGCGTCTTGCGCAGTTTATTGAGGCGTACCAGCAACCAGAACCAAGCCAGCGCCGCCACGGCGTACAGCACACTGGACGCCAGCAACCAGGTCTGCCCCAATGGCCAGCCCACCAGATGCACCATCCACCAGCCGGTAAACGGCATGCTCAGCAGCGCCAACCCCATCAACAGCCAGACAAATACACGTGGCCGTTGCAGGGTGCGGCTTCCCGCCGTCGCATCACCCTTGCGCCGCGCAAGCAAAACCCAGGCTCCCAGACCCAGCGCACAAGCCAGCAATACAACAGTTGCCACCATGTGCGCCGCTTTCAGGGCAGTTAACGTTTCCATTGTTCGATTTCCTTATGACCCGCCCATCAGCGTAGCCCCTCAGCCAAGAAACAGCTGATAGGCCGGATTGTCGCTTTCGTCCCAGTACGGGTAACCGATTTCTTCCAGCGCCGCCGGTACCAGGTGGCGCTCGTCATGGGGCACTTGCAGGCCCGCGACGACACGGCCATCGGCCGCGCCATGGTTGCGGTAGTGGAACATCGAGATGTTCCAGCGCCCGCCAAGCTTGTTGAGGAAGTTGAACAGCGCGCCCGGACGCTCCGGGAATTCGAAGCGCAGGATCACTTCATCGACCACATGCGCCGCACGCCCACCCACCATATGGCGGATGTGCAGCTTGGCCAGTTCGTTGTCGGTCAGGTCCAGCACCGGGAAACCCTGCTCGCTCAGGCTGGCAATCAACGCGCTGCGCGGGTCGCTTTCCGGGTGGGTCTGCACACCGACAAAGATGTGCGCTTCGCTGCCGGTGTTGTAGCGGTAGTTGAATTCGGTGATCTGGCGCTTGCCGATGGCCTCGCAGAACGCCTTGAAGCTGCCCGGCTTCTCGGGAATGGTCACGGCGATGATCGCTTCGCGGCCCTCGCCCAGTTCCGCACGCTCGGCGACGTGGCGCAGGCGATCGAAGTTGACGTTGGCCCCGGAGTCGATGGCCACGAAGGTCTGGCCGCTGACGCCGCGCTGCTCGACATACTTCTTGATCCCGGCCACGCCCAGAGCGCCGGCAGGTTCGGTGATCGAGCGGGTATCGTCGTAGATATCCTTGATGGCTGCGCAGATTTCGTCGGTGCTGACGGTGATCACTTCATCGACATGGTCTTTGCAGATATCGAAGGTGTGCTGACCGATCTGGGCCACCGCAACGCCGTCGGCAAAGAGGCCCACGGTCGGCAGCACCACACGCTCGCCCGCCGCCATGGCGGCTTGCAGGCAATTGGAGTCATCCGGTTCGACGCCGATGATCTTGATGTCCGGGCGCAGGTACTTCACGTACGCCGCGATGCCGGCGATCAGCCCGCCGCCGCCCACCGGGACGAAAATCGCATCCAGTGGCTGCGGGTGCTGGCGCAGAATCTCCATTGCCACGGTGCCCTGCCCGGCAATGGTGTGGGGATCGTCGTACGGGTGAATGTAGACGTAGCCTTTTTCGTCGACCAGTTTCAGCGAGTAAGCCAGGGCTTCCGGGAACGAATCGCCGTGCAGCACCACTTTGCCGCCACGTGAGCGCACGCCTTCGACCTTGATCTCCGGAGTAGTTTTGGGCATGACGATGGTCGCCTTCACACCCAGCACCTTCGCCGCCAGGGCCAGGCCCTGGGCATGGTTGCCCGCCGACGCGGTGACCACGCCGCGAGCGCGTTCTTCGTCGCTCAACTGGGTCAACTTGTTGTAGGCGCCGCGAATCTTGAACGAGAACACCGGCTGCAAGTCTTCGCGCTTGAGCCAAATGCTGTTGCCCAGCCGCTCAGAGAGCTGGCGGGCAGTCTGCAGCGGGGTTTCTACGGCAACGTCATAAACGCGCGAGGTGAGGATCTTTTTGACGTACTGTTCAAGCATCGGAAAGCATCACTGAGCGGGTTGGGCAGGATCAAGGAGTCTAACCCGCATTTTGGCCGCACGACCACCAGTTGTAGGAGCGAGCTTGCTCCGGGCGGCGATCCGACGATGGTCGTGAACGATAACGCGTGAAAATAGATGTGCAGCGGTGCCATTGCGTTTTTCGTCGGAWCGCCGCCCGGAGCAAGCTCGCTCCTACAAGGAACGGTCGATCTGCCAATCGGGCAATGACCTTCCCCGCCCCGAAGCCTATAATGCCGGCCTTTCGTTCCCTCCTCGGCACCCCGGAGCCCGCATGAACCAGGATCAACTCAAACAGGCAGTGGCTCAGGCCGCCGTCGACTTCATCCTTCCGAAACTCGACGACAACAGCATCGTCGGGGTCGGCACCGGCTCCACCGCCAACTGCTTCATCGACGCCCTGGCCCAGCACAAAGGTGCGTTCGACGGCGCGGTCGCCAGTTCCGAAGCCACCGCCGCGCGCCTCAAGGGCCACGGCATTCCGGTGTACGAACTGAACACCGTCAGCGACCTGGAGTTCTATGTCGACGGCGCCGATGAGAGCGACGAACACCTGAACCTGATCAAGGGCGGCGGCGCTGCCCTGACCCGCGAGAAGATTGTCGCGGCCGTGGCCAAGACTTTCATCTGCATCGCCGATGCCAGCAAACTGGTGCCGATCCTCGGTACCTTCCCGTTGCCGGTGGAAGTGATCCCGATGGCCCGCAGCCACGTGGCCCGCGARCTGGTGAAGCTCGGCGGCGACCCGGTTTACCGCGAAGGCGTACTGACCGACAACGGCAACATCATCCTCGACGTGTTCAACATGCAGATCACCAATCCGGTGGAGCTGGAGACGCAGATCAATGCGATCGTCGGCGTGGTCACCAATGGTTTGTTCGCGGCGCGCCCGGCGGATCTGCTGCTGCTGGGTACCAGCGAAGGTGTGAAGACTCTGCGCGCGCAGTAAGCCACACACAGCCTTTGTAGGAGCTGGCTTGCCAGCGATAGCGGTGTAACAGCCAACAAACATGCTGAATGTCATGGCCTCATCGCTGGCAAGCCAGCTCCTACACAAGCAGGGCAAGCTTCAGGGTTGTCCCGGTTTCTTGAAAACGTAAAACAGGTTTGGCTCACTGACGAGGTAAAGCGTACCGTCGTCATCCATGGCAACCCCTTCCGCTTGCGGTACGTTTTTCTGCAAGCCGTGCTGCCCCTTGCTCAATGACATTGTACTCAGCGGACGCCCATCCACATCCAGTTCCAGAATCAATCGCGACTCATCCGATAGTGCCAGCAAATGCCCGCTGCGCTCGTCGTATTGCAAACCCGACAGGTCCCGCACAAACATCCCGGCATCACGCTTGGGGTCGTTGATCACGTGCACCGAGTAGGATTCTTCAGGATTGAATCGCGGAAAACCGTACACCTCATAGATCAGCATCGGGTCGCGCTCCTTGGCCACGAACAGGCGCTTGCCCGCTGAATCGTAAGCCAAGCCCTCGAAGCCCTTGTTGCTGCCCATGTGTACACCAACAGTCATCTGTTCGGCGTCTGCCGCGTCGACGAAGGTCGTGTCCTGCTCCAGATGAATTTTGATCAGCCGTTGCTGGCTTTCGTCAGTGACCACGTAGGTGTCCGCGCTGATGAACTCCACCGCCTCGGGATCGCCGAAACCGACCAGTGCCACACGACGCAAGATCCTGCCGTCGAGGGACAACTCGATCAACTCGCTTCGCTTATTGGTAACGGTGAACAGGCTGTCGCGCACAGGGTCGTAGGTCAATGCTGAAACGTTGTCAACCTGGCCATCGATCACCCGCGCCTCGGTCACGACCTGATAATGGTCCAGCCCCATGGACCGGGAACTCACCGGCTGCCACAGCGCGTGCAGATTGAACCAGGCACGCTCGAACAGGCGCTGGTATTGGCCGAGTGCAATCAACGCAATCAGCGAGACCACCGACAGGATCAGAATCAGGAATTTGAGGCGGGCAAATCGACGCATTCGGGGGGCTCAGGTTCAATACAGGCGGATGAAATATCACGCCTGTCTGAACTGAAGCTTAATGGCCGCCGGCCTTTTACGTACAGGCAATCAGCGCAGGCGCTGGTTACTTCTGTTTTTCGAAGCGATAAAACAGGTTCGGCTCACTCACCATGTACAGCGTGCCCGCTTCATCCATGGTCACGCCTTCGGCACGGGGAATGGTATTTTTCAGGCCGTTGAAGCCACGCAGCAGCGTAATGAAACTGACCTGCTCACCCTTCTTGTCCAGCTCCAGCAGCAGGTGCGAGTCGGCGGACAGCACCAGCATATGGCCGGTTCGCGGGTCGATGGCCAGTGCCGACAGGTTGCGCATGTCCAGCGCATGACTGGCTAACTTCAGCTTGTCGCCGGTAAGGACCTTGCCGTCACCTTTCCAGGCAAACAATGCCGGCGGGCGCTCTTCGCCCAGCAGCAGCTGCTGATTGCGCTGATCCCAGGTGACACCTTCAAAGGCCTTGTTCTGGTCTTTGGAAGGCCCGAGGTCGTATGTCGGGAAATCGGTGATGTTCAGTTCGCGGGTGTCGGCATCGACCTTGACGATGGCGATCAGGTGGTCGCGCTCATCGACAATCGCCATTCGGCCGTCACCCAGCACGGTGACGCCTTCAGGGTTGCTCCAGCCGACCAACGGCATTTTGCGCAGCACATCGCCCTGCAAGTTCAATTCGACCAGAAACGGGTTCTTGCCCATGACCGAAAACAGGGTCTTGGTCTGGGGGTCGTAGGACAGATCCGACGCTTCGTCCTTTTCCATGCCCGGCAACGGCTTCGCATCGATCACCGCGCGGTAGTCCGGAAGCCAGATACTGGCCTGACGCTCGGCCGGGCTCTTGAATTGCTCTTTCACCCAGAGCAGGCCCCGCGCATCCCAATGCATGGCAAAGGCGACGCCATAGGCGACAACGGCCACCAGCAGCAGCCAGGTGTGCCAACGCAGGGCGAAGCGTGAGCGGCGGGCAGGTTCAAGCGTGGAAAGCGGAGGAGTGGCCATTGGGGAATGCGTTCCAGAAATTCAGGCTAGCGGTAATAGCACAGTTTGGGGCCGGCTCAGAGGCCAATAGCCCTGAAATTATCCAGACTGGATGTGAAAAAAACGGGAAATGACAGGGTGAGCCTTTTACAGGCCACGACAAAACCAATGTGGGAGCGAGCTTGCTCGCGATGAGGCCG
>NZ_JBFUIC010000054.1:0-27792 GCF_056402075.1 Pseudomonas sp. P4_C3 | reverse complement strand
GCTACGTGCCTGCTGTGAGGCGGCATTCTACGGAATTCCGGAGGGGTGTCAACACCTTTTTTCGAGCTAACCCTATGAATATGCAAAATATTTAATTTTGCCGGTGCAAAGAAGATTTTCCGGGTGGCTGGCGGGCGTTTTTCAACTCGGGTACGATCGGCGCACTCGTAAAATATATTAAACAGAGGCTGCCGGATGGCTAACACTCCCTACCCCGAGTCCTACTACGCCGCATCGGCCAATGCGGTTCCGCCGCGCCCGGCGTTGCAGGATGATGTCGAGACCGATGTCTGTGTGATTGGCGCCGGTTATACGGGGTTGTCCTCTGCCCTGTTTCTGCTGGAGAGCGGCTTCAAGGTCACGGTGCTCGAAGCCGCCAAGGTGGGTTTCGGGGCGTCCGGGCGTAATGGTGGGCAGATCGTTAACAGCTATAGCCGCGATATCGATGTCATCGAGCGCACGGTCGGTCCCAAGCAGGCCCAGTTGCTGGGGCAGATGGCGTTCGAGGGTGGGCGAATCATTCGTGAGCGCGTCGCCAAATACAGCATTCAGTGCGACTTGAAAGACGGTGGCGTGTTCGCCGCGATGACCGCCAGGCAAATGGGGCACCTCGAATCCCAGAAGCGCCTGTGGGAGCGTTTCGGGCACACCCAGCTTGAGTTGATGGATCAACGTCGCATCCGCGAGGTGGTTGCTTGCGATCAGTACGTCGGCGGGATGCTCGACATGAGTGGCGGCCACATCCATCCGCTTAACCTGGCACTGGGTGAAGCGGCGGCGGTCGAGTCCCTGGGCGGCACGATTTACGAGCAGTCGCCCGCGGTGCGCATCGTGCGCGGCGCGAATCCGGTGGTGCACACGCCGCAAGGCAAGGTCCGGGCTAAATTCATCATCGTCGCCGGCAACGCTTATCTGGGCAATCTGGTGCCGGAACTGGCCGCCAAATCGATGCCTTGCGGCACTCAAGTGATTACCACCGAGCCACTGGGCGAAGAACTGGCGAGGACCCTGCTGCCTCAGGACTACTGCGTTGAAGATTGCAATTACTTGCTCGACTACTACCGCCTCAGCGGCGACAAGCGCCTGATCTTCGGTGGCGGCGTGGTGTACGGCGCTCGGGATCCGGCGAACATCGAAGCGATCATTCGACCGAAGATGCTCAAGGCATTCCCGCAGCTCAAGGACGTGAAGATCGATTACGCGTGGACGGGCAACTTCCTGCTGACCCTGTCGCGCCTGCCCCAGGTCGGACGCTTGGGCGGCAACATCTACTACTCCCAGGGCTGCAGCGGCCATGGCGTGACCTACACGCACCTGGCGGGCAAGGTACTGGCCGAAGCGCTGCGCGGCCAGGCCGAGCGTTTCGATGCCTTTGCCGACCTGCCCCACTACCCGTTCCCCGGCGGACAAATGCTGCGCACACCGTTTGCGGCATTGGGTGCGTGGTATTACGGATTGCGGGACAGGTTCGGATACTAAGCGACACGCAATACATTGTGGGAGCGATCTTGCTCCGGGCGGCGATCCGACGATGGCGGACTGGCAGGCGACATCCCTGTTGAATGTGCCGGCCTCATCGCGAGCAAGCTCGCTCCCACAATGATTGTTGGATATTCGCAGATGTTGCGTACACCCGCTCCCACAGGGGTTTTGGGTTAGAGCCGATCCCGAGGGATACCGCTGCGAATCCGCAGGATGTCCGCCAGCACTGCCAGGGCGATCTCCGCCGGCGTCTTGCTGCCCAGGTTCAGCCCGATGGGCGCATGAATCCGCGCCAACTCGGCATCTCCCAGACCACCAATTCGCCGCAACCGCTCGAAGCGCTTTTGCGAGGTCTGCAGGGAGCCCATCACACCGATGTAGAACGCCTCGGTGCGAACAGCCTCCATCATCGCCAGGTCATCGATACGTGGATCGTGGGTCAACGCCACCACCGCCGTGTCGCTGTGACAGCCGCCGTCAGCGATGAACATCGACGGCAGTTGACGGCGAATCTCCACGTTTTCCAGCACGACGCCTTCCAGCACTTCGTCCCGCGGATCACACAGAATCACCTCGAAGCCCAGGCCCACGGCAAACTCCGCACAGGCCTGGGCGACACTGGAATACCCCGCCAACAGCAAGCGCTGGGCCGCGCCGACGCGCACGCGCACCCGGTCGATTTCACGCTCGATACGCATACCCTGCTCACGATCATCGAACAGGCTGCACGCACCGCTTTGCAGATCCACTTCGCGGATCAACCGACGCCGGCCCAACAGCGCCGACTCCAGCTCGCACAGATGCGCCTGCACGTCACATTCGGCATCCAGCTTCTCGACCAGCACATCCAGCACCCCGCCACACGGCAGGCTGACGCGCGAGCGTGGGTCGTTGTCTTCGCCGTAACGAACAACGCTGACCGGCTGCAGAAACGCGCCCTCGGCGACTCGCTCGAGAAAGTCCTCCTCGACACAACCACCGGACAGCGAGCCAATCCAGTGCCCCTGCGTGTTCACCGCCAGCAGCGAACCCGGTGCGCGCGGTGCCGAGCCATAAGTGGCCAGCACCGTACACAGCCAGATGCGCTGACCGGCCGCCGACCACTCCAGCGCCCGGCGTATCACTTGCAGATCGAGATGCTGCATATCAGTGGGCCTTGTGCTCGAGCGGCGCATCGGCCCGCAGCTTCTGCACGTCGTTCACCGCCAGATCATTCGGCTGACCGCCCCAGCCCTGACGCAGGTAGTTCAGCAGATCCGTGAGTTGCTCGTCGCTCAATTTCCCGGCGAACCCTGGCATCGGTTGCATGTGTTCGAAACCGGAGAACTTCTGCTCACCGATACCGTCGTCGATCACCCGCACCAGGTTGCGCGGATCTTCCAGGCGCAACGTGGTGTTGCCGCGCATGGCCACGGCGATGTGCGGCTTGCCCTCACCACCCGGCGCGTGACAACCGGCGCAGACATTCAAATATTCCTGACGGCCGCGCTGGGCGCTCGGGCTCAGCTTGTCCAACGGCACTTCGGTGAGCATTCTCGCCGCCGGCGGCTGATCGCCGAGCAGGAAAGTCGCCATCGCCGCCAGATCCGGATCGCTGAGGCCCTGGGTGCTGTTGTGGAACACCGGGAACATCTCATTGAACATCGTGCCCTGGGCGCTCATACCGTGCTTGAGGAACGAGCTCAGGTCCTGATGATTCCAGCCACGGGCCGCCAGGTCAGTGGCCAGCAGGCTCGGCGCCAGATAACCATTGAGAATGCCACCGGTCATGCGCCTGTCCTGCTGCATCGCGCCCGGCAAGCCGCGTGGGGTGTGGCATTCACCACAGTGACCCAGCACGTCGACCATGTACTGGCCACGCTTCCAGGCTTCGCTCTTGCCTTCGGCAGGCTCCAGCTTCACGTCCTTGCCGTACATCATGTTCCAGCCCATCAGGCCCAGGCGCACATTGAACGGGAAGCTCAGGCTGGTGACCGGCGCGGCGCGCTCGATCGGTTCGACGGTTTTCAGGTAGGCATGAATCGCGTCGGAATCTGCGCGCGGCATCAGGTGATACGAAGTGTACGGCATCGCCGGATACAGGTTGGCGCCATCACGGCGCTTGCCTGCGGTCAGCGCGGCGAAGAACTCGTCATCGTTGTACAAGCCGATGCCGTGCTCTTTGCTCGGGGTGATGTTGGTCCCGTAGATCGTACCGAACGGCGACACGATCGGCAGGCCGCCCGCATAGGGTGCGCCACCCGGTGCGGTGTGGCAGGCCATGCAGTCGGCGGCGCGGGCGAGGTATTCGCCTTGCTTGACCTGCGCATCATCCGCGTGAGCCACCACCACAGGCGCAGCCAGACCTACCGCCAATGCCAGGCGGCCAAGTAGAAGCTTCATGCTTAACCCTCCTTGACCAGGCCGAGATCGGTCAGCACGTTGCGGGTGGCGCTGTAGTAGCGCACGTACCCGGTGCAACGGCAGATGTGATGACCGAGGCTGTCCTCGATGACTTTTTCCAGCTGGCTTTTGACGATGGGCTGACGCTGCAGCTTTTCCACCAGCACGGTCGCGGCATTCACGAAGCCCGGCGCGCAGTAGCTGCACTGGAAGGCGAATTCGTCGACGAAGCGCTGCTGGATCGGGTTCAGCTCGGTGACCTTGCCCTGCTCGTCGCGGGTCGCATGGCCTTCGATGGTCCGCACTTTCTTGCCTTCGAAATAGTGTGCGCCAGTGATGCAGGTGCGCACTTCTTCGCTGGTGCCGTCGGGGTTGTCGACGATCACCACGCAGGCGTGGCAGATGCCCTGGCCGCAGCCCAGGCGCGAACCGGTGAGGTTCTTGTATTCGTGCAGGTAGTCGATCATCGGCAGGTCATCAGGGATGTCCACCGGGCCGACGGATTGACCGTTGAGGGTCAGTTGAAGCGGACGGTTAGCCATTGAGGGCCTCCTTGATGCGTGCAGAAGTGATAGGCAGGTCGCGGACACGTTTACCGATGGCATGGGCCACGGCGTTGCCGATGGCGCCGACCACCGGGATCATCACCACCTCGGCGATGCCCTTGGACGGGTCGCTCGGCGAGAGTGGCGGCAGGATGTCCGCCGTCTGTTTCCACACCGCGACGTGACGCGCCATCGGCAGGCGGTAACGGTTGAAGTTCCAGTCACCCTCCCCCGGACCACCTTCGTACAACGGCATTTCCTCCATCAGCGCGTGGCCGATGCCCATGGCGATCCCGCCTTCGAGCTGGCCCCTGACCAGTTCTTCCACCAGCACCCGACCGCACTCGACCCACGAGTGGTGGTTGAGCACCGACACTTCGTTCGAACCCTTGTTGACCTTCACTTCCACCAGCGTCGCCACCGGGCTGTAGTAAGTCACCGCCGCGTTGTTCAACTGGGTTGCCGGGTAGGCGATGTTCTGCCGATCCAGCAGATGGAAACCGGCGCTGTTCATCTGCGCCTTCTTCGCCTTCGGTGCACCGTCGCCGTACTTCACGGCCAGGCCATCGAGCGGCAAGCGCTCACGTACGCCGTCGATGCTGAACTCGGCCTCGGCCCAGCTCCAGCGGTTGAAACCGTGCACGGTGGCGCCGCTTACCAGGCCACGCTCGTGAACACGTTTGGCGAGCATGGCGAATGGCAGTGGCTCCATGCCGTTGGCCGTGAGCTTGCCGTCGACCCAATGGGCGTCTTCGCGGCGCACCACGTAAGGGTTGGCCTGACCGCCGTAAGGGCCTTGTCGCCAAATCTCCCGCGCCGCCGGCCACAGGCCGTGGTTGAACAGCACGCGCGCCGCTTCACGAGTGGCGTGGCTGAAGTAGTACGCCGAGTTGGTGGCCGACGAAGCCGAAGCGACCTTGCCGACCCAGCGTGGATTGCGCAGGAAGTTGTCCTGCTCGGCCTGGCTCATGATGTACGGGTTGCCGCCACTGATCAGCTGCAACTCTTTCCATTCGGTTTCGCCGGTCTTCACTTCGTGCGCAGGGAGACCAAGGAAGTCGGCCACGACCATGGCCTGGGAGGTGGACATGCCGGTGCCGATTTCGATACCGATGTGGCGCAGGCTGATGCGACCTTCGGCAGTGAATTCGATGCTGGCCATCGGCGCTTCGGAACCGGTACCGAAGTCTTTCTGGCAGATGGCAAAACCCACGCCGTACCAGTTGTCCGGATCGGCGGCTTCGCGTTGTTTCTTGATCGCGTCGCGGTTTTTCCAGGTGTCGTGGACGGCCGCCTTGTCGAGAATCTCGTGCAGGCGCAAGGCACCTGCCGGGATCGCGCCCTGGGTGTTTTTCATGCCCGAGCGCAATGCGTTCTTGCGGCGCAGCTCAATGGCATCGACACCGAGGCGACCGGCGATTTCATCGACCATCATCTCGGTCGCCGCCATGCTTTGCAGGGTGCCATAGCCACGCATCGACCCGGCTTCAACGGCGCGGGAGTGATAGGCCGTGACCTGCAGATCGTTCTGCGGCATGTAGTAGATCGACTGTGCCGCCGTTGCGCCCACCGCCGCCACTGACGGGCTGTAGTTGATCCGCCCGCCACCGTCGACGCTCATCTCGGAGCGGAAAATCTTGAAGCTGTGGTCGGTCTTGTCCACCGCCAATTGATAGCGAATGTCGAACGGGTGCCGCTTGATGCCGCTCTGGAACTGCTCGTAGCGGTCGTTGGCCAGGCGCACCGGTACACCGGCGCCGTACAACGCTGCTAGAGCTGCGTAGTAGACGAAAATGTTGTGGTCTTTGGAGCCGTAACCGACGGTATAACCCGGGTGCATGTTCAGGTTGGCCAGGCCGAAACGCGACGGCGCGATCATCTTCGCGGTCTCGGTCGCGGCTTCCAGCGGGCATTGGGTAGCGACGACGAAATGCAGGGTCTTGGTGACCGGGTCGTACCAGCCGTTGCCGTTGTCCGGCTCCAGGGCGGCCGGCTCGATCGACGGGGTCTTGTAGCGTTCGTCGAACACCAGCCAGTTGTCCGGCGGCGTATCGATCTGCTGCTTCATACGGTCGGCGTAGAACAACCCGCGCTCGGTCAGGTTGCCGTGCAGGTTCGGCTGGGAGTTCCACACCGGACGCCGGTTTTTCAGCATCGGGAACAGGATCGAGTCCTTGAGGCTGGCGAACTCGTCTTCGTCGGCCGAGGTCGCACYGCCGACGCGCACGTAGCGGAAGCTTCCGTAGGGATCGCCTTCGTAGAACGGTACCTGGGCACCGTAACGAATCGCCTTGTCATTGAACTTGAGTTGGTTCTTGGCCTGACGGAAGCGCTCGAAGTCGTTCCAGATCAGGATCGCTACAGGGTGCCCGATGAACATCGGCACCTTGCCGGCCGGCAACAGCGGATCGGGCGCGTGCTCCTCAGGGAACACGATACCGTCCTTGACCAGGTCTTCGGCGGTGACGATGCGGTCCGGTTGCAAATCGGCACCGAGCCAGGACAGGTCGATGCCTGCAAAGATGTGGTCCGCCTTGATGGTTTTCAGCAGCATGGCGTGGCCCTGCTGCTGCGGCCAGCCCGGCATGTCCTTGGCGCGGATGTCGCGGGCAAAGACTTTGCTGCCGCAGACCTTGGACAAGGCATCGTTACGGGCGCGCGCCTTGCCGTTGTTGCCGAGCCACTGCTCGGACGGCACGGTCACGCTGTTTTCCATCAAGGCGGCCAGCGCCTGGCTGCTCAATGGCGTGAGCGTCACGCTCACGCCCGCTACCAGCCCGCCCTGAAGGAACGAGCGCCGGGATATATCACGGTTGGACATGGATCATCCTCTGGGCGGTCATGGGGTCCGCCCTTCTGGTTATGCTCTGGAAATCTCGAGTCTTGCAGAAGCCCTTTTCGACGATGCAAAGGGCTGTGTTGACAGTGCAAAGCTGACCGAAAGGTTAAGTTTATAGACTTATGACCTTACGGAAAACCAAAAACTGACCGACAAATCAAAAAAATGCGACTATTCAACGCAGCACGTTAACAGTAGCCATGAATCTCGGTAGCGCGAGGTCAGAGGCGCCGCTGAACGACGGCGTCGTCAGCTCCAATCGGCCACTCATGCAAAGGGGCATGCAGAAAGGTCCGTTTGGAAAAAGGCGAGAGGAGAAAAACCTGAATTTCAGACACAAAAAACCCCGGTCTTTCGACCAGGGTCTTTGCTATCGACTCGAAGTAAACCAACGGCTTTCTTCGTAGCTCCAAGGCGTTCAGTTGGCCTTGGGGCAGATATGGCGCAGCGGACGGGACTCGAACCCGCGACCCCCGGCGTGACAGGCCGGTATTCTAACCGACTGAACTACCGCTGCGTATCGCTTTGGACTTGCGCCCAAGTAACTCGTCTGATTGAAAACTCAGTAGCTTTTCAATCTCGAGCCAGGCATGCCCGACTCGGAAAATATGGCGCAGCGGACGGGACTCGAACCCGCGACCCCCGGCGTGACAGGCCGGTATTCTAACCGACTGAACTACCGCTGCGCGTCGGTGGAGGCATTTCAGCCTACCTCTTGCTTTCGCAAGTATCTCGGGAGTGGTGGGTGATGACGGGATCGAACCGCCGACATTCTGCTTGTAAGGCAGACGCTCTCCCAGCTGAGCTAATCACCCGTTTGCATCTCCGAGGCCGCGAAATTTACGCAGGTAGCGAACCTAAGTCAATAGCAGGATTGAAGTTTTTCTGAAAAAGACAAAATCATTTCATTCCGGCCAATGTCGGCAACCATCAGTCCGCCATCGCGAGCAAGCTCGCTCCCACAGTTAAAAGCATGCTCTCTCCCTCTGTGGGAGCGAGCTTGCTCGCGATGAGGGCAGCACATTCAACATCAAATGCTGAAGACCGCACCCTGCCCCCATCACTCGCTGTAAATCATCTTCTTGGTCATGCCGCCATCGACCACGAATTCCTGGCCGGTGACAAACCCGGCATTTCTCGACAGCAGCCAGGCCACCATCGCCGCGACATCCTCGACCGTCCCTACCCTGCCCGCCGGATGCTGGGCATGATCGGCTTCGGTCAAGGGTTCGGCACGCCGCACCGAAGGATCGCGCGCGTCGATCCAGCCAGGGCTGACGGCATTGACCCGGATCTCCGGGCCAAGACTGATTGCAAGTGCATGGGTCAGAGCCAACAAACCACCCTTGCTCGCCGCATAGGCCTCTGTGTCGGGTTCCGACTGCCCGGCGCGGGTCGAGGCCAGATTGACGATGGCACCGCCATGAGCGCGCAGGTACGGCGCACAGTGCTTGGCCAGCAACATCGGCCCGCTGAGGTTCACCGCCAACACCCGATTCCAGTGAGCCAGATCGAGGCTTTCCAGGGTGATGTTATGCGGATCGGCAACCGCGGCATTGCAGACCAGCGCATCCAGGCGCCCGAACTGGCCGAGCACCTCGGCCACCCCCAGCGCGACCTGCCCTTCATTCGAGACATCCATGGCGATGAACCAGGCGTTGTCACCCAGCACTTTCGCCACTTTCGAGCCGCGCTCGCGGTCCAGATCCGTCAGCACGACTTGCCAGCCTTCGCTGAGCAGCCAGGCCGAGATCCCCAGGCCAATGCCCCGCGCAGCACCGGTCACCAGCGCTACGCGGCCATTTGAGCCTGCGATCGGCGCAGACAAGTCGATCACAACGCAGCCAGGCCGCGCGCCAGATCGGCTTGCAGGTCCGCCACGTCTTCCAGACCGACCGCAATGCGGATCAGGCTGTCACGAATACCCGCCGCTTCACGCTCCTGCGGCGCCAGGCGGCCATGGGACGTGGTGCTCGGATGGGTGATGGTGGTTTTGCTGTCGCCCAGGTTGGCGGTGATCGAAATCAGGCGCGTGGCATCGATAAAGCGCCAGGCGCCCTCTTTGCCGCCCTTCACCTCAAAACTGACGACCGCACCAAAACCCTTCTGCTGGCGCAGCGCCAGTTCGTGCTGCGGATGGCTCTTGAGGCCGGCGTAATGGACTTTCTCGATGCCTTCCTGCTGCTCCAGCCACTCGGCCAGTTGCTGGGCGTTGGCGCAATGGGCCTTCATCCGCAGGTTCAGGGTTTCCAGGCCCTTGAGGAAGATCCACGCATTGAACGGGCTCAGGGTCGGGCCGGCGGTACGCAGGAAACCCACCACTTCCTTCATCTGCTCGCTGCGACCGGCAACCACGCCGCCCATGCAACGGCCTTGGCCGTCGATGAACTTGGTGGCCGAGTGCACGACGATGTCCGCGCCCATTTTCAGCGGCTGCTGCAAGGCCGGGGTGCAGAAGCAGTTGTCGACCACCAGCATCGCGCCTTTGGCGTGTGCGATTTTCGACAGTTCGGCGATATCTACCAATTCGGCCAGCGGATTGGACGGCGACTCGACGAACAGCAATTTGGTGTTGGATTTGATCGCTGCATCCCAACCGGACAAGTCCGCCAGGGCCACGTAATCGACTTCGATACCGAAACGCTTGAAGTACTTCTCGAACAGGCTGATGGTCGAGCCGAATACGCTGCGCGACACCAGCACATGATCACCGGCGCTGCACAGGCTCATCACCACGGCCATGATGGCCGCCATGCCGGTGGCGGTCGCCACGGCCTGCTCGGCGCTTTCCAGCGCGGCGATGCGCTCTTCGAACGCGCGCACGGTCGGGTTGGTGTAGCGCGAATAAACATTGCCCGGCACTTCGCCAGCGAAGCGCGCAGCGGCGTCGGCGGCGGTACGGAACACGTAGCTGGAGGTGAAGAACATCGGATCACCGTGTTCGCCTTCCGGCGTACGGTGCTGACCGGCGCGTACGGCCAGGGTATCGAACGCTACACCTTCGAGGTCGCTGTCCAGCCGACCGGCATCCCATTCCTGACTCATGCTGTCACTCCTTGCCCTGCTCTTGATAGATGAAGTTCTTTTTGCCAGATACAAAACCGGCCCCTCAGGGCCGGTAGAAACTCAGTTGTTGTACAGATCGATGATCGCACTGACTGCCTGCGTCTTGACCTTGGAGGCATCGTTGCGTGCCTGCTCGATCTTGTTCAGGTAAGCCTCGTCGACGTCGCCGGTGACGTACTGGCCATCGAACACCGCGCAATCGAACTTGTCGATCTTGATCTTGCCGCCACCGACCGCTTCGATCAAGTCAGGCAAGTCCTGATAGATCAACCAGTCAGCGCCGATCAGGTCTGCTACGTCCTGGGTCGAACGGTTATGCGCGATCAGTTCGTGGGCGCTCGGCATGTCGATGCCATAGACGTTCGGGAAACGCACCGCTGGCGCTGCGGAGCAGAAGTAGACGTTCTTGGCGCCTGCTTCGCGAGCCATCTGGATGATCTGCTTGCAGGTGGTGCCGCGAACGATGGAGTCGTCCACCAGCATCACGTTCTTGCCGCGGAATTCCAGTTCGATGGCATTGAGCTTCTGGCGTACGGATTTTTTCCGCGCGGCCTGGCCCGGCATGATGAAGGTCCGGCCGATGTAGCGGTTCTTCACGAAGCCYTCGCGGAACTTCACGCCCAAGTGGTTCGCCAGTTCCAGGGCCGCAGTGCGGCTGGTGTCCGGGATCGGGATGACCACGTCGATATCGTGATCCGGACGCTCGCGCAGGATCTTCTCGGCCAGTTTCTCACCCATGCGCAGGCGGGCCTTGTAGACCGACACGCCGTCGATGATCGAATCCGGACGCGCCAGGTACACATGTTCGAAAATGCATGGAGTCAACGACGGGTTGGTCGCGCACTGACGGGTGTGCAGCTTGCCGTCTTCAGTGATGTAGACCGCTTCGCCCGGTGCCAGGTCGCGAATCAGGGTGAAGCCGAGCACGTCCAGGGAAACGCTTTCGGAGGCGATCATGTACTCGACACCTTCGTCGGTGTGACGCTGGCCGAACACGATCGGGCGGATGCCGTGCGGGTCGCGGAAACCGACGATGCCGTAGCCGGTCACCATCGCCACGACGGCGTAGCCACCGACACAACGGTTGTGCACGTCAGTCACGGCGGCGAACACGTCTTCTTCGGTTGGCTGCAACTTGCCGCGCTGGGCCAGTTCGTGCGCGAACACGTTGAGCAGCACTTCCGAATCGGAGCTGGTGTTGACGTGGCGCAGGTCAGATTCGTAAATCTCCTTGGCCAGTTGTTCAACGTTGGTCAGGTTACCGTTGTGCGCCAGGGTAATGCCGTAAGGCGAGTTGACGTAAAACGGTTGAGCTTCGGCCGAGGTCGAGCTGCCCGCGGTCGGGTAGCGCACATGGCCAATACCCATGTGACCGACCAGACGCTGCATGTGACGCTGATGGAACACGTCACGCACCAGGCCGTTGTCCTTGCGCAGGAATAACCGGCCATCATGGCTGGTAACGATACCGGCAGCGTCCTGGCCGCGGTGCTGGAGGACGGTTAGCGCGTCATACAGCGCCTGATTGACGTTCGACTTACCGACGATACCGACGATGCCACACATGCGACGCAACCCCTACTTAATGGATCTGAACTGAACACAACTCACTGAGGCGTTTTGGCCATCGGCAAGAGGTGCTCCTTGAACGGAATATCAGCGGGTACGCTGATTCCGCTGGCAAGCCACTGACTGCTCCACCCGAGGATCAGGTTTTTGGACCAGTCGGCGACCAATAAAAATTTTGGCACGAGCTGTGACTCTTTCCACCACCCGTCCTGCTGTACCGGCCCCAGGCTCAACAGCCCGACGGCGATAACCACCAGCAACCCGCCACGCGCGGCGCCGAAGGCCATGCCGAGGAATCGGTCGGTCCCGGAGAGCCCGGTGACGCGAACCAGTTCGCCGATAAGATAATTGATCATTGCGCCTACGATTAAAGTGGCGACAAACATGATGCCACAGCCCGTGATTATACGAGCCGATGGCGTTTGAATGTACCCGCCGAGGTACTCGGACAGTGAGCCACCGAACATCCAGGCAACGACTCCTGCGATGATCCAGGTCAGCAGCGACAATGCTTCTTTGACGAAGCCGCGGCTCAGACTGATCAATGCGGAGATGGCGACGATTGCAACGATCGCCCAGTCAACCCAGGTAAATGGCACAGTGCAGCCTACAGACGGATAAGGCGGCGCATTTTAGCAGAGCCCGTGCTTATCGGTAAGCTGCGATTGTCTGTGCATTTCATATCGGGGCGATAGTTTTAGCCACGTTCCGGTTGAAAGCGCACGACAAAACCCTTGAGGTTCTGCTGGCGGTTCAGCAAGTCACGCAGCCGGTCGGCTTCGGCACGCTCGATCAGCGGCCCGACAAACACCCGGTTTTTGCCGTCGGCGGTACGAATGTAGGCGTTGTAACCCTGGCTGCGCAGGGTTTTCTGAAGCTTTTCCGCGCTTTCACGACTCGACAGGCTGGCCAGTTGCACCGACCAACTGACAGACAAGCCATTGGCATCGACACGGCTTTGCGTGGTGTCCGGCTTGCCCGGTGCCGCCGTGATCGGCTGGGCAGGCGCTGTCGCAGGCTTGGCCGCCAAAGCCGGGACCGGCGCGGGCGCAGCCGGTTTGGCCGCTGGCGTTGGAGCCGCATGCGCTGGAACCACCGGCGCAGTTGGCACCGCCGATTCCTGCTGGGCGATTTCCTCATCGCTCGGCACAGGCTCCTGAGGCAAGGCTTGCGGCTCGGGCACCACCACGGGCTCGACCTGTACCTGGGGCATCACAGGCGCCTGCGGAGCCGCAGGCGCTTCGACCGTCACCCGGCGCTGTTCGTCCTGGCGGGAAAACAGCATCGGCAGAAAAATCACCGCCAGCGCGACCAACACCAGGGCGCCAACCATGCGCTGCTTGTATGCCTTATCCAGCAATGCCATTCGCCGCGTCCTCCGTGGAGCGCCGGGCCAGCCATTCAAGGGCCTCGGCGACACAATAAAATGATCCGAACAACAGGATTTCGTCGTTGCTCGTGGCCTGCGCGCACTGCCCTTCCAGGGCGGCCGCTACACTTTCGTAGGGCGTGACCGACGCACCAAGACCTTGCAACGCCTCGTGCAAATCCGCAACCGGACGCGCCCGAGGCGAATCCAGAGGTGCTACGGCCCAGTGCTGGACACTAGCATTCAATTCGCCGACAACACCATCCAGATCCTTGTCCGCCAGCAGACCGAACACCGCCAGACGCTTGCCGACCGGCGGACGACTGGCCAAGCGACGCGCCAGATACTCCGCCGCATGCGGGTTATGCCCCACATCCAGCAATAGATTCAAGCGCTTGCCTTGCCACTCGAACTCACGGCGATCCAGACGACCGACCACCTTCGTTGCCCGCAGCGCCTCGATAATCTGCGCATCCACCCAAGGCAAGCCGAGCAGCAGGTACGCCTGCAACGCCAGCGCAGCGTTTTCCATCGGCAGATCGAGCAGTGGCAGGTCGCGCAGTTCAACCGCACGCCCTTGCGCATCGACACCACGCCACTGCCAGTTGTGATCGGTGACGCCGAGATCAAAATCGCGCCCACGCAGGAAAAACGGGCATTTGAGCTCGCGCGCCTTGTCCAGCAACGGCTGTGGAGGATTCAGATCGCCGCAGAGCGCAGGCGCGCCCTGACGGAAAATACCGGCCTTCTCGAAGGCCACGGACTCACGGGTATCACCGAGGTAATCCGCATGATCGACGCCAATACTGGTGACCAGCGCCACATCGGCGTCCACCACGTTGACCGTGTCCAACCGACCGCCCAGACCGACTTCCAGCACCACCGCATCGAGCCCTGAGCGCTGGAACAGCCAGAACGCCGCCAGGGTGCCCATTTCGAAGTATGTCAGGGAAGTATCAGCGCGCCCGGCCTCTACCGCAGCAAAGGCCTCGCACAGCTCSGCGTCCGTGGCTTCGACACCATTGAGCTGCACCCGCTCGTTGTAACGCAGCAGGTGTGGGGAGTTGTAAACCCCCACGCTCAAGCCCTGGGCTCGCAGCAAGGACGCCACGAACGCACAGGTGGAACCCTTGCCGTTGGTCCCGGTGACCGTAATCACCCGAGGCGCCGGCTTGCCCAGTCCCATGCGGGACGCTACCTGCTGCGACCGCTCCAGGCCCATGTCGATGGCCGAAGGGTGCAACTGCTCGAGGTAGGCGAGCCATTCGCCAAGGGTACGTTCGATCATAGGCTGGCTGGCACCGGCGGAACCACGATCGGCTCGATGGGTGCAGCAACGAACGTCGGCGTCGGCAGCCCCATCATTTGCGCCAACAGATTGCCCAGACGCGGACGCAGCTCCTGACGATCGATGATCATGTCGATGGCACCGTGCTCCAGCAGGAACTCGCTGCGCTGGAAGCCTTCCGGCAGTTTTTCACGCACGGTTTGCTCGATCACACGCGGACCGGCAAAACCGATCAACGCCTTCGGCTCACCGACAATCACGTCGCCCAGCATCGCCAGACTGGCGGAAACGCCGCCGTAGACCGGATCGGTCAGCACAGAGATGAACGGGATGCCTTCTTCACGCAGACGCGCCAGCACCGCAGAGGTCTTGGCCATTTGCATCAGGGAAATCAGCGCTTCCTGCATCCGCGCACCGCCGGAAGCGGCGAAGCAGATCATCGGGCAACGTTTTTCCAGGGCGTAGTTGGCGGCACGAACGAAACGCTCACCGACGATGGCGCCCATCGAACCGCCCATGAAGGAAAACTCGAACGCCGAAACCACGACCGGCATGCCCAGCAAAGTGCCGCTCATGGAAACCAGCGCGTCTTTTTCGCCGGTCTGCTTTTGTGCAGCGGTCAGGCGGTCCTTGTACTTCTTGCCGTCGCGGAATTTCAGACGGTCAACCGGTTCCAGGTCTGCACCCAGCTCGGTACGGCCTTCAACGTCGAGGAAGATGTCGATACGGGCGCGGGCGCCGATACGCATGTGATGATTGCACTTGGGGCAAACGTCCAGGGTCTTTTCCAATTCCGGGCGATAAAGCACAGCCTCGCAAGACGGGCATTTGTGCCAAAGACCTTCAGGCACCGAGCTCTTCTTGACCTCGGAACGCATGATCGAAGGGATCAGTTTGTCTACTAACCAGTTGCTCATGCTTTCTTTCTCCAGTACCGGCGGCCCGAACGCTCTGGTTCGCGGCCCCGTGTATGCCCTAGCGCTAAATTCATGTGTGCGGCGACGGTCGATGGACTGCCACGGTCAGCGCGAAACATGACCTGCGTGCAACCACAAACCCTCGGATCTGCCTGCTGTGTGCAGTGCATCCGCTTTTTACAGTGCAGTGGACGGCGGCAGTCTGCCAGCCGTCACATCAACAGGTGCTACCGCGTACCGCTTTGATAAATGCCTGAATCTTTGCGTGATCCTTGATGCCCTTGCTCGCCTCTACCCCGCCGCTGACATCCACGGCGTAAGGTCGAACGCGCGCAACCGCTTCGGCGACGTTGCCCGGCGTCAGACCGCCCGCCAGAATGATCGGCTTGCTCAGGCCTTGCGGTATCAGTGACCAGTCAAATGCCTCACCGGTTCCTCCGGGAACGCCTTCGACATAGGTATCGAGCAAGATGCCGCTGGCACTGGCATAGGCATCACAGGCCGCGGCGATGTCATCACCCGCCTTGACCCGCAGCGCCTTGATGTACGGGCGATGCCAACCTTCGCACTCGGCCGCGCTTTCATCGCCGTGAAATTGCAGCAGGTCCAGGGGCACCGCGTCGAGAATTTCACCCAATTCGCAACGGCTCGCATTGACGAACAAGCCCACGGTGGTCACGAACGGCGGCAGCGCCTTGATGATCGAGCGCGCCTGCTGGAACGTCACCGCGCGAGGGCTTTTGGCGTAGAACACGAATCCGATGGCATCCGCCCCGGCCTCGACGGCTGCCAACGCATCTTCCATGCGGGTAATCCCACAGATCTTGCTGCGAACGGCTGACATGTCGACACAACTCCAAGACAAATCCGGGAAAGTCCCGGATGGTAACAAAAGCATTCGAGGGCGTCAGCCGCCAAGTTCCGAGAAACCGGTCAGGAAGTGTGGACCGATGTAACGCTCGGGCAATTGGAACTCGTCACGGTACTCGACCTGCACCAGATACAACCCGAACGGATGCGCCGTCACGCCACCGGTCCGCCGAATCCGGCTCTCCAGCACCTCTTTCATCCACTCCACCGGACGCTCTCCGGCGCCGATGGTCATCAGCACGCCGGCAATGTTGCGCACCATGTGATGCAGGAAGGCGCTGGCACGAATATCCAGCACGATCATCTTGCCGTGACGGGTGACGCGCAGATGATGCAGTTCCTTGATCGGTGACTTGGCCTGGCACTGACCGGCGCGAAACGCGCTGAAATCATGGGTGCCGAGCAGGTACTGGGCGGCCTCGGCCATGCGCTCGACGTCCAGCGGACGGTGGTTCCAGGTCACTTCTTCGTTAAGGTGCGCCGGGCGGATCTGATCGTTGTAGATCACGTAGCGATAACGCCGGGCGATGGCCTTGAACCGTGCATGGAAATGCGCCGGCATGACCTTGGCCCAACTGACACTGACGTCGTGGGGCAAGTTGATGTTGGCGCCCATGGTCCAGGCCTTCATCGAACGCTCGACCTGGGTGTCGAAATGCACCACCTGTCCGCAGGCATGCACCCCGGCGTCGGTACGCCCGGCGCACATCAGCGAAACGGGTGAGTCGGCGACTTTGGACAAGGCGTTTTCGAGGGTTTCCTGCACGGTCAGCACCCCGGACGCCTGGCGCTGCCAGCCGCGGTAGCGCGAGCCCTTGTATTCGACGCCCAGCGCGATCCGGAAAAAGCCGTCGGCTGCCATTTCGGCGGCCGGGTTATCTATATTTGCCAAGGAGAGACAGCCTGCTGATGTACCAAAGGCGGGCATTATAAGGCCGCCGGGCGGGGATGCCAGAGAGATCTCCTTTGACTGTTCCGGCCCTTTCGCGGGCAAGCCCGCTCCYACAGTGATTTATGTCGCCCACATAACCTGTGGGAGCGGGCTTGCCCGCGATAGCAATTTCGCAGACACCAACGCATCACCGGCCAAACAAAAACGGCAGCCTCAATGGGCTGCCGCTTTTTTTACAACCTACCGATCACTCAAGCCAGGCGCGAAAGCATTTCCTCGGCTTCGCTCTTCTGCTCGACACTGCCTTCGCTCACCACCTCATTGAGGATGTCGCGAGCGCCATCGCTGTCGCCCATGTCGATATAGGCCTGAGCCAGATCGAGCTTGGTAGCGGCTTCGTCAGTACCCGAGAGGAAGTCGAAGTCATCATCGTCGCCCAGCGCGGCATCTGCTTCGGTGAAGGTCGGTTCGCCGATGCTGCTGGACAGGCTCTCCAGCTCGGCGTTGACATCATCCAGCTCAGCCGCGAACGCATCCGGTGCGTCCATTTCGTCGGCCAGCGACAGATCGAAATCGGCCGGCAATTCCAGGTCATCCAGCGCGACCTCAGGAACAGCCGGGGTTTCAGCGACCGGAAAATCCTTCACGCCTTCGTCCAGATCCAGCAGGAAATCGTCTTCAGCCAGTATCGCCGGCAACGGTTCTGCACCGAGGTCCAGGTCCAGGTCGAAGTCCGACAGATCATCGAGGTTTTCCTTGATTTCAGTCTGCTGCTGCAACACCGACTCAAAACTCAGATCGTCGTCCAGCGGGAATTCGTCCAGGTCTGCCAGCGCCGTCACTTCAGGCTCCGGCACAGGTGCAGGCGCAGGCGCCACAGGCGTGATCGCGTCCAGATCATCCAGGCTCAGGTCGAAGGCGCTGTCGAGGTCATCCTCGAACGGCTCTGGCGCCGGTGCTTGCGGCTCATCGAGCAACAGGTCCTTGACGTATTGCGCATCCAGCTCGGCAGCAACGGCGGCTGCGGCGATGCCACCGGCAGCCACCAGCGCCATGGCCGGGAAGCGGCTTTTGAGCTTTTCAACCTGGGCGAAGTTGTCGCCATTGGCCACCAACTGACGCTCCTGGCCGACGAACGCATCGCGGTCGCCTTGCTGGCCGTAGACTTCCATCAGTTTCAAGCGCAAGTCGCTGCGCTTCGGCTCTTGCTTGACGCCGTCCTCCAGCAACGCGGCAGCCTGGTTCAGGCGACCGGCATTGATGTGCGACTGAGCCTGGCCCAGCACATCGTCGGAACGCTCGGCAGCCGGCGCCACCAATGGCGCGGCGATCGGCGTGGTCATCACGACCGGGGCAACCACCGGCGCTGGCGCGGGAGCAGGCGTCGGGGCAGTCGCCAGCTTCACGCTCGGCGATGGAACTTCCAGGCCTTCGAAGCTGGTGTCCGGCAAGTCGAAATCGGCCGAGAACGGCTGTTCTTCAGCCAAGGCACGGGCCATGCGCATATGCTTTTCGGCTTCTTGCCGGGCTTTGCGGCGGCGCGCCAGCAACAGCAGCAAGAGCAGCAGAACCACCGCACCGCCACCCACCAGGCCCAGCAGCACCGGATTGCTCAGCAACTCATTGAATTTCTGATCGTCGGATGCTGCCGCAGTTGCCTCTGGCGCGGTGACCACTGCTGCAGCTTCAGCCGCAGCAGGCGCTGCCGGGTTGGCAGCCAGCTCGGCCGACATCGCCGGAGCTGTCGCAGCCGCTGGCGCACCCGCAGCGCCCTCGGTTTGCAACTTGGCCAGTTGATTGTTCTTCAACTCGATCAGGCGCTGCAGCTTGTCCACCTGGCTTTGCAGGTCGGTCATGCGACTTTTCAGTTCGGCGTTATCACGACGACTGGTATCGAGGCTTTCCTGGGTCATCGCCAGCTTGTTGCTGAGGGCCGTGGCATCTCCAGCGGCCCCTTTGCCACGGTTCTTGCCGGACTCGGCAGAAACCAGGCTCAGTTTGTCGGTGGCCGCTTGAGCGGGCGCACCATCGGTGCGAGCGCGATTGGTAGCGTCGAGCTGTTGCTGCCCTGCCCCGGGTTTGGCCACGTAGCGACGCCCCTGGCGCCATGCGGTGTTCTGTGCAGCCACTTCGGCAATGGCCTTGGCTTGCGGCAGGCCCGCGCTCTGCACCTGGTCCGGCAGGCGCAGCACCTGGCCGGTTTTCAAGCGGTTGATATTGCCGTCAATGAAGGCGTCCGGGTTCAGCGCCTGGATGGCGAGCATGGTTTGCTGGATCGAACCGCCATTACGCGCCTTCGCGGCGATTTCCCACAGGGTATCGCGCGGTGTGGTGGTGTATTGGGACGCTTTGGTCGCACCGGTGACGGGCGCGGCAACCGTTGACGTTGGTTGCGCAGCCGCTTCAGCGGTTTGCGGCGAGAATTTGGACGGATCGAGCAATACACTGTAGTCGCGCAGCAAACGACCGTTCGGCCACATGACCTGAACCAGGAACTTCACCATGGGTTCGGAGAGTGGCTTGCTGGAGGTCACGCGCAGGATGCTTTTGCCGCTGGCGTTAAGCACCGGGGTGAAGGTCAAGTCGTTGAGAAACGCCTGGCGGTCGACACCGGCCTTGGCGAAATCGTCTGGTGAGGCCAGGCTCGGCACCACTTCGGCGGCGGTGAGATCCTTGACATCGAGCAGCTCGATTTCCGCTACCAGCGGCTGGTTGAGCGTCGATTTCAGGGTCAACTCCCCGAGCCCGAGGGCATGCGCCATACCGGAGGACAGCGCCGAGGCGGCCGCTATTGCTAACACCAGTTTGCGAACTTGAACCATTAGCTCATCCTTAGTTTGAACATTCCTCGGCCAGCGAGAAGGTATTGATAGCCGCTGCCGTAAGGCATTGCGCGCAACGGCGAGGGTCGTCGCGCGCGGTCATTTCATTGATGCCCGGCAAAGCCCCACAGAGTGGCTCTGCCTTCAGCACTCCGGCAAGCATAGGCACGCGCGGAATCATTCGACAAATTGTTGCAAAGTATCTTTTACAGCAGGTCTTTAAGCAACAACTCGGCCAGCTGCACAGCGTTGAGCGCCGCGCCTTTGCGTACGTTATCTGACGTCAGCCACAGATTAAGTTCCGACGGGTCGTCGATACCCAGGCGAACCCGACCGACGTAGACCACATCCTGCCCTACCGCATCGCCCACCGGGGTCGGGTAATCGCCGGCTTCCACCAGCTCGATGCCGGGTGCGTCTTCCAGGGCCACATTGATTTTCGCCAGGTCGATTTCATTCGCGGACTGCAGGGTCACGCTATAGCTATCGCCAAAAAACACCGGGGCTTGAATGCAAGTGACGGAAATCTTCAATGCAGGCAGCGCCATGACCTGGCGCAGTTCACGCACCAGGCGTTTTTCCAGCAATGTATGACCTTGCTCATCCGGTTTGCCGACCTGGGCCAACAGGTTGAAGGCCATCTGCCGATCAAAGAATTTCGGCTCCAGCGGCCGCACATTCAGCAGTTCGGCGGTTTGCCGGGCGAGCTCGCTCACGGCTTCGCGGCCCTGGGCCGATACCGCCAGGCTGGCGGTCAGGCTGATGCGCTGCAAATCGAGCAAATCCATCAGCGGCGCGAGCACCACCGCCAGCGTAGTGGCCGACGGACTTGGACTGCTGACCTGAAACGGTTTTTTCAAGCCGGCCAACACCTGAGCGTTGGCCTCAGGCACGACCTGCGGCGCCTTTTCGGCCGGCAAGGCACCGGAAAGATCGATCACCGAGCATCCGGCATCGATCGCGCGGGAAGCAAAACTCAACGAAACCGCCGGGCCGGCCGCAAAAAACCCAAGCTGTACCTTGCTGAAGTCGAACTCATCGACGTCCCGCACCCGTACGTTCTTGCCGCGAAACGGTACGGAACTGCCGGCCGATTCGCTGCTGGCCAACAGATGAAGGGTGCCGATCGGGAAATCACGCTCTTCGAGAATCTGCACGAGCGTTTCGCCGACAGTACCGGTGGCGCCGATCACGGCAATATCAATGGACTGGCTCATGGGTTTTACCTCTGGCGAAACGGGGGGAGCGGCACTTTACCGGGTGGGTGGCATGCAGGCAATTCTGTGGTGCCTGACCTGCCCCCATCGCGAGCAAGCTCGCTCCCACAGGGATTGATGGTGTACACAAAATATCTATTCAACTCCAACTCACTGTGGGAGCGAGCTTGCTCCGGGCGGCGCTCCGACGATGGCGCCCGTTCAGACAGCAGATCACCCAAAGCAGATAACCATAAAAAAACCCGCACCTCTCTCAAGGCACGGGTTCTTTCATTGCATCAACCGATCAACGCTCGAGCAGGATCCGCAGCATGCGGCGCAGCGGTTCGGCCGCGCCCCACAGCAACTGGTCGCCAACAGTGAACGCGCCGACGAACTGCGAACCCATGTTCAGCTTGCGCAGACGTCCAACCGGGATGTTCAGGGTGCCGGTGACCTTGTTCGGGCTCAGCTCCTGAATGCTGGTCTCACGGCTGTTCGGTACCAGCTTGACCCAAGGGTTGTGCTGGCTGATCAGCCCTTCGATATCAGCGATCGGCACGTCTTTGTTCAGCTTGATGGTCAGCGCCTGGCTGTGGCAGCGCATGGCGCCAATGCGTACGCAGATGCCATCGACCGGGATCGGGCTCTTGAAGCGACCAAGGATCTTGTTGGTCTCGGCCTGGGCCTTCCACTCTTCGCGGCTCTGGCCGTTCGGCAGTTCCTTGTCGATCCACGGGATCAGGCTGCCGGCCAGCGGTACGCCGAAGTTTTCGGTCGGGTACGCGTCGCTGCGCATGGCTTCGGCAACACGACGGTCGATGTCGAGGATCGCGCTGGCCGGATCGGCCAGTTGATCGGCAACAGCGGCGTGGGTCGCGCCCATCTGCTTGATCAGTTCACGCATGTTCTGCGCGCCGGCACCGGAGGCCGCCTGATAGGTCATGGCGCTCATCCACTCCACCAGACCGGCTTCGAACAGGCCACCCAGACCCATCAGCATCAGGCTGACGGTGCAGTTGCCGCCGATGTAGTTCTTGGTGCCCGCGTCCAGCTGCTGGTCGATCACCTTGCGGTTGACCGGGTCCAGAACGATCACCGCGTCATCCTGCATGCGCAGGCTGGAAGCGGCGTCGATCCAGTAACCCTGCCAGCCGGCTTCACGCAGCTTGGGGAAGACTTCGCTGGTGTAGTCGCCACCCTGGCAGGTCAGAATCACGTCGAGGGTTTTCAGCTCTTCAATGCTGTAAGCGTCCTTGAGCGGAGCAATGTCCTTGCCCACGGACGGGCCTTGGCCACCGACATTGGAAGTGGTGAAAAACACCGGCTCGATAAGATCGAAATCCTGCTCTTCCAGCATCCGCTGCATGAGCACGGAACCGACCATACCGCGCCAACCGATCAGACCTACACGTTTCATCGCAACTACACCTTCTTGAAATGTGGGCCGCTGCCTTGTCTTGAATTTGGCAGCGGGCCCGAGAGATTACAGATTCCGCAGCGCGGCGACTACTGCGTCACCCATTTCCTGCGTACCGACTTTAGTGCAACCTGCCGACCAGATGTCGCCGGTGCGCAAGCCCTGATCCAGCACCAGGCTGACGGCTTTCTCGATGGCATCGGCCGCGGCCTGCTGGTTGAAGCTGTAACGCAGCATCATCGACACCGACAAAATGGTCGCCAACGGGTTGGCGATGCCCTTGCCCGCGATGTCCGGCGCCGAACCGTGGCACGGCTCGTACATGCCTTTGTTGTTGGTGTCCAGGGACGCCGACGGCAGCATGCCGATGGAACCGGTGAGCATCGAGGCCTGGTCGGACAGGATGTCGCCGAACATGTTGTCGGTGACGATCACGTCGAACTGCTTCGGTGCGCGCACCAGCTGCATCGCGGCGTTGTCGACGTACATGTGGCTCAGTTCGACTTCAGGATAATCCTTGGCCACTTGTTCGACCACTTCACGCCACAGCTGGCTGGAGGCCAGTACGTTGGCCTTGTCCACCGAGCACAGCTTCTTGCCACGGACCATGGCCATGTCGAAACCGACACGGGCGATACGACGAATTTCGCTTTCGCTGTACGGCAGGGTGTCATAGGACTGACGCTCGCCGTTTTCCAGGGTACGGGTACCGCGTGGCGCGCCGAAGTAGATGCCGCCGGTCAGCTCACGGACGATCAGGATGTCCAGGCCGGCCACGATTTCCGGCTTCAGGCTGGAAGCCTCGGCCAATTGCGGGTACAGGATCGCCGGGCGCAGGTTGCCGAACAGGCCCAGTTGCGCACGGATTTTCAGCAGGCCGCGCTCAGGGCGGATGTCACGTTCGATGGCATCCCATTTCGGGCCGCCAACGGCACCCAGCAACACGGCGTCGGCCGCGCGGGCACGCTCCAGGGTCTCGTCGGCCAGCGGCACGCCGTGCTTGTCGATGGCAGCGCCGCCGATCACGTCGTGGCTCAGCTCGAAGCCCAGGGCGAACTTGTCGCTGGCCAGCTCCAGCACCTTGACCGCTTCGGCCATGATTTCCGGGCCAATACCGTCACCTGGGAGAATCAGAATCTGCTTGCTCATGCGTTCCTCATGTCATCAGTCGGTGCGCCCTTGGACGCTCCCGGAAAAAGTCTATCGTTCGGCGCTCTTCTTTCAGAGCTTATCGTTCAGCCATCAGCACCAATACATCGGTACTGAACGAACCATCGGCCTCAATTTCGAAATATTCGCGTACTTCATTGCCCATCGACTGCTGCAACGCGCGGATCGCCGCGCGCATCACTTCAGGTGTGCGCATGCGCTCGACCCAGCTGTCGTACTCCAGACGCAGGCGCTGACGAGTGGTACTGCGGGTGTGCAGCCCCGCCTCGCTGACCTGGCGCAACCACTCGCCGGCGGAATAATCGCGCACATGGCTGGTGTCGCGCAGCACTTCGACGCTTTGCAGGTAAGTGTCGAACAGCGGGCTACCCGGTGACAATACGTCGACGAACGCCGCCACACCGCCCGGTTTCAACACCCGGCGCACTTCCCGCAACGCCACGCCGAGATCGCTCCAATGGTGCGCCGAATAACGGCTGAAGACGAAATCGAATTCGCCATCGGCGAACGGCAGGCGCTCGGCGGCACCGTTGACCGTGGACACGTTGCTCAAACCACGATCGACGGCGGCAGCGGTCACCACGTCGAGCATCTGCTGCGACAGGTCGTAGGCCACCACTTCTTTCACCAATGAGGCTACGTGAAAACTCACGTGACCGGCGCCGCAGCCCAGATCCAGGACCCTGGCATCACCCTGCCCGGCCAGCTCGGCCTGTAGCAGCGCGAATTCAGTGCCTTGAGCGTGTACGGCGCTGCTCAGGTAGGCCGAGGCCTGTTCACCGAATTGCTTCTGGACTACCTGGGTGTGCTGGGCGGTGCTGGTCATGGGGACTTCCTTTTGGGGGTGAGTCTTGGGGTGTCTGTTCTGGCCTCATCGCGAGCAAGCTCGCTCCCACAGGTTTTGTTTACGCCGCAAATCCAGTGTGGGAGCGAGCTTGCTCGCGATGGCGTCATTACGCCTAACGCAAAATCAAGCGTCGCGAAACAACCAAGGCTGGCTCGCCCGGTGCTTGGCCTCAAACGTCGCAATTGCCTCATGGTCCTGCAAGGTCAGGCCGATATCGTCCAGGCCGTTGAGCAGGCAGTGTTTGCGGAAGGCATCGATTTCGAAGCTCAACACCTTGCCATCAGGTCGGGTCACGGTCTGGGCTTGCAGATCGACCTGCAATTGATAGCCCGGATTGGCCTCGACCTGCTGGAACAGCTCATCGACTTCGGCATCGCTCAAGATGATCGGCAGCAAGCCGTTCTTGAAGCTGTTGTTGAAGAAGATGTCGGCATAGCTCGGCGCGATGATGCTGCGGAAACCGTACTCTTCCAGCGCCCACGGCGCGTGTTCACGGCTGGAGCCGCAACCGAAGTTCTCGCGGGCCAGCAATACGCTGGCACCTTGGTAACGTTCGGCGTTGAGGACGAAGTCCTTGTTCAGCGGACGCCTGGAGTTGTCCTGATAAGGCTGGCCCACATCCAGGTAACGCCATTCATCGAACAGGTTCGGGCCAAAACCCGTGCGCTTGATCGACTTCAGAAATTGTTTCGGAATGATCTGGTCGGTGTCGACGTTGGCACGATCCAAAGGCGCGACAAGTCCAGTATGTTGGGTAAATGCTCTCATGCTTACTGCGCTCCCTGGATCAATTCACGGACGTCGATGAAACGACCGTTCACCGCGGCGGCCGCGGCCATCGCCGGGCTGACGAGGTGGGTACGACCACCGGCGCCCTGACGGCCTTCGAAGTTACGGTTGGAGGTCGAAGCGCAATGCTCGCCACTTTCCAAACGGTCCGGGTTCATCGCCAGGCACATCGAGCAACCCGGCTCACGCCATTCGAATCCGGCTTCGAGGAAAATCTTGTCCAGACCTTCCGATTCGGCCTGGGCCTTCACCAGACCCGAGCCCGGAACGACGATGGCCTGCTTGATGGTCGAGGCCACTTTGCGGCCCTTGGCGATCACGGCCGCCGCACGCAGGTCTTCGATCCGCGAGTTGGTGCAGGAACCGATGAACACGCGGTCGAGCTGAATGTCGGTGATCGCCTGGTTGGCGGTCAACCCCATGTATTTCAAGGCGCGGACGATGGAGTCGCGCTTGACCAGGTCCATTTCCTTCGCAGGATCCGGCACGTTCTGATCCACCGCCAACACCATCTCAGGCGAAGTGCCCCAGCTGACTTGCGGCTTGATCTGGGTGGCGTCGAGTTCGACAACAGTATCGAACTTGGCGTCAGCGTCAGACACCAGGTCTTTCCAGGCTTCAACAGCCAGGTCCCACTCCGCGCCTTTCGGTGCGAAAGGACGGCCCTTGACGTAAGCCACGGTTTTTTCGTCCGCGGCCACCAGGCCTACGCGAGCGCCGGCCTCGATGGACATGTTGCAGATGGTCATGCGGCCTTCGACGGACAGGTCGCGAATCGCGCTGCCGGCGAACTCGATGGCGTGGCCGTTACCGCCGGCGGTGCCGATCTTGCCGATCACGGCGAGCACGATGTCCTTGGCGGTCACTCCGAACGGCAATTGGCCTTCGACACGTACCAGCATGTTTTTCATTTTCTTGGCGACCAGGCACTGAGTGGCGAGCACATGCTCGACCTCGGAAGTACCGATACCGTGCGCCAACGCGCCGAATGCGCCGTGGGTCGAGGTGTGGGAGTCGCCGCAGACCACGGTCATGCCCGGCAACGTTGCGCCCTGCTCCGGGCCGATGACGTGGACGATGCCCTGGCGAACGTCGTTCATCTTGAACTCGACGATGCCGTATTCATCGCAGTTGTCATCGAGGGTCTGCACTTGCAGACGCGAGACCTGGTCAACGATGGCGTTGATGCCGCCCTTGCGCTCCGGCGTGGTCGGTACGTTGTGGTCCGGGGTCGCGATGTTGGCATCGATGCGCCATGGCTTGCGCCCGGCCAGACGCAGGCCTTCGAAGGCTTGCGGCGAGGTCACTTCGTGGATGATGTGACGGTCGATGTAAATCAGCGCAGAGCCATCGTCGCGCTGCTTGACCAAATGCGAATCCCAGAGCTTGTCGTAGAGCGTTTTGCCGGCCATCAGACGGTTCCTCATCAGCTTTTTCTATGCCAGTGAGGTCTGTATAGCGAGTTTCGTTAGTCAACTTCGGCGCCAGAAGCCCATATCCTGCGTTGCTGCTCCTCGCCATAGCGCGCTATGACTCGTCGCAGCGCCTTGGCTATGGACTTCTGGCATCCGAATTTGAACTAACAAACTCGCTACACAGACCTCTGGGTCTTGAAAGTCTCAATAACCCTTTGGCTTGTGAGGCTGATCCTATGGGGTTACATTAAATAACTCAAATTCATATTTTTTATGCTTTGGATAACCAACTGGAATACAACCATGGACCTGGCCAACCTCAATGCTTTTATTGCCATCGCCGAGACCGGAAGCTTCTCCGGCGCCGGGGAAAGGCTGCACCTGACCCAGCCGGCCATCAGCAAACGCATCGCCGGGCTGGAGCAGCAATTGAAGGTGCGGCTGTTCGATCGCCTGGGTCGTGAAGTGGGCCTGACCGAGGCCGGGCGCGCCCTGCTGCCGCGGGCCTACCAGATTCTGAATGTCCTCGATGATACGCGCCGCGCCTTGACCAACCTCACGGGCGAGGTGACCGGCCGTCTGACCCTGGCCACCAGTCACCACATCGGCCTGCACCGCTTGCCGCCTTTATTAAGGGAGTTCACCCGACGTTATCCCGAGGTAGCGCTGGATATTCAGTTTCTCGATTCGGAAGTAGCCTATGAGGAGATCCTCCATGGTCGCGCCGAACTGGCGGTCATCACCCTCGCGCCAGAGCCCCATGCGCTGGTCAAGGCCACCCCGGTGTGGGACGACCCGCTGGATTTCGTGGTCGCCCCGGAGCATTCTCTACTCAACAACGGCAAGGTCAGCCTGGCAGACATCGCCCGGCACCCGGCGGTCTTTCCCGGCGGCAATACCTTTACCCACCACAT
>NZ_JBFUIC010000053.1:0-28234 GCF_056402075.1 Pseudomonas sp. P4_C3 | reverse complement strand
GCAAAAGCCAAAGCAAAAGCAAAAGCAAAAGCAAAAGCAAAAGCCAAAGCCAAAGCCAAAGCAAAAGCAAAAGCCAAAGCAAAAGCAAAAGCAAAAGCAAAAGCAAAGAGGTTGACTGGTTTACTTCAAGTACCAACCCCACGGCTCGTCGCTGACGTACTCGGTCACCTGCTTGACCTCCAGGTAATTGTGCAACCCCCATTGCCCCAGCTCCCGGCCGATGCCGCTGTGTTTCATCCCGCCCCAGGGCGCTTCGACGAAGGTCGGTTGCGAGCAGTTGACCCAGACGATCCCGGCGCGCAGCTGGTTGGCGACCCGGGCGGTGCGCTGCAAATCGGCGCTCATCACGGCGGCGGCCAGGCCGAAGCGGCTGGCGTTGGCCATTTGCAGCGCTTGTTCTTCGGTCTTGAAGCGCTTGATGCACAGCACCGGGCCGAACACTTCTTCGCGCCACAAGATGCTGCTGTGCCCCGGCTCATCGAAGATCGCCGGCTCAATGAAATACCCTTCGGCCAGATGCGCCGGTCGCCGTCCGCCGGTGAGCAAACGGGCGCCGCTGGCCAAGCCCTGGTCGATGAAGCCGAGCACCTTGTCGTACTGGCCCTGGCTGACCAGCGGCCCGAGCAGAACGCCGGGCTGCATACCGGGGCCAATGCTGATCTTGCGGGTTTCCTCCACCAGCCGTTCGATCAGGCGCGGGGCGATGGTTTCCTGCACCAGCAGGCGTGAAGTCGCGCTGCACACCTGACCCTGGTTCCAGAAAATCCCGAACAGAATCCACTCCACAGCGGCTTCGACATCGGCGTCATCAAACACGATGAACGCAGACTTGCCCCCCAGTTCCAGGCTGATGTTCTTGATGTCCCGCGCCGCTGCCGACATGATTTTCGCCCCGGTGGGCACGCTGCCGGTGAAGGCCAGTTTGTCCACCCCCGGATGCTCGGTGAGCGGGCTGCCGGCGTCGGCGCCGAGGCCGGTGACCAGGTTCAGCACCCCGGCGGGCAAGCCGATACGATCGGCAGCGGCCGCCAGTTCCAGCGCGGTCAATGGCGTCAGTTCGGACGGTTTCAACACCACGGTGGCCCCGGCGGCCAAGGCTGGCGCCACCTTCCACGCGGCCATCAGCAGCGGGTAGTTCCAGGGAATGATTTGCCCGGCCACGCCAATCGGCTCGTGGCGGAGGCGGCAGCGAAAACGCTCATCCGGCAAGGCCAACGGCTGATCCTGCTGCTGGTCAAGATCGCGGGCCAAACCGGCGTAGTAACGGAAACAACCGATCGCATCGCCAATGTCCCATTGCGCTTCGGGCAGCGGCTTGCCGTTGTCACGCACTTCCAGTTCCGCCAGCGTCTGCTGGCCGCTTTCCAGCTCATCGGCCAGCGCCTCGAGCCACTGCGCACGCTCGGCGCCGCTGGTTTGTCCCCAGCCATTGTCGAAGGAGCGACGGGCCGCACGCACGGCATGGTCGACATCCTCTTCAGTGCCCGCCGCCACGCGGTGGAAGACCTGTTCGGTAGCCGGATCAATCACGTCCAGATAGCCGCCCAGGTCCGGGCTGACCCATTCGCCGTTGATGTAGAGCTGATCACGCATGGTGTGACTCCTGGACGCCGGTACGGCGGTTTTGCAGATGGCGGGAAGTGAACAGCAAGGCCAGCGACACGCAGATGATCACCGTGGAAATCGCGTTGATCTCTGGCGTCACGCCGCGGCGGATGGAGGAAAAGATGTAGATCGGCAGCGTCGTTTCAGAGCCGGCGACGAAGAACGCGATGATGAAATCGTCGAAGCTGAAGGTGAAGGCCAGCAGGAATCCAGCCATGATCGCCGGACTGATCTGCGGCAGGGTGACCCGCCAGAAGGTGTCCATCGGTGGCGCGTACAGGTCCGCCGAGGCTTCGAGTAAGGCCTTGTCCAGCGAGTCGACGCGGCTGCGCACGATCACCATCACCAGGGCCATGGTGAACAGCGAATGCGCAGCGATCACGGTGAAGAAGCCCATGTTCAATTTCGGCACTGTCGGCAACCAACTCGCCAGCAGCGGGTTGATCAGGTCGAACAGGCTGATGAAGGCAATCAGCGTCGAGATGCCGATGACGATGCCCGGCACGATGATCGCGCAGTAGGTCAACGCATCGAACAGCAGGCGCACCTTGGCGCCGCAACGCTGCAAGCCGAACACCGCCAGGGTGCCGAACAGCGTGGCAATCACCGAGGAACTTGCGGCGATCAGCGCGCTGTTGCCCAGGGCTTCCATGATGAACGGGTTGCCGAACGCGGTGCCGAACCATTGCACCGAGCAGCACTGAAAGGCCAGGCCACTGCGCCCGGCGTTGAAGCTGAACAGCACGATCAGGGCAATCGGCGCGTAGAGGAACAGGTACAGCGATGTCGAATAGCTGCGCAGCCACATGTCACAGGCCTCCGTCGGCAGGGCGACCGCCGTAGCGCGCCACCAGTTTCAAGTACACGCCGATGATCAGCAGCATCATCGCCACCAACGTCATGGCCAGCGCACTGCCGAACGGCCAGTTGCGCGATTGCAGGAACAGGTCGACCAGCGCGTTGCCGACAAAGAACACCTTGCCGCCACCGAGAATGGCCGGGATCAGGAACTCGCCCATCAACAGGATGAACACCAGCATCACCCCGGTGATGATCCCCGGTGCGGACAGTGGCAGGGTGATCCGGCGGAAGCTTTCGAAGGCGCTGGCACCGAGGTCGGCCGAGGCTTCGAGCAGGCGCTTGTCGAGTTTTTCCAGGCTGACGTAGATCGGGAACACCATCAGCGGCAGGTAGCCGTAGACGATGCCGATCAGCACCGCCCACGGCGTGTTGATCAGCCGCACATCCTCAAGACCCAGGCTGGCCAGCAGTGCCGGAATGCCTTTGCCACTGAGGATGAAAATCCACGCATAGGTGCGGATCAGGAAACTGGTCCAGAACGGCACGATCACCAGGGTCAGCAACAGCGAGCGGTTCCTCGTGACCTTGACCGCGAGGAAGTACGCCAACGGATAGGCCGCCAACAGGCACACCAGGGTACCCAGCGGCGCGAGCATCAGCGTGTTGCTGAACGCCGCGCCGCGAGAACCGAGGTTCAGGTAGTTGGCCAGGGTGAAGCCACCGGCGTAACCGCCCACGGCGCTGCGCTCGCCGAAACTGAAGACCAGGATGATCACCAGCGGCATCAACAACAGCAGCAGAAACCACAGGGTCGAAGGCAAGAGCATCACCAGGGTGATGCGCCGGCCCAGGGTGCGCCGTTGGCGAACCTCGACCGGCAGGGCACGGCCCGGCTGCACCGTTTGGGGGTGGGCGGCGGCATTCATGGGTGACTCCTCATTGGCCATGGTCAAGCGATCAGGCGGACTTGAAACGCGCCATCAGTTCGGCGCGCGCCGGGCTGGTCAGCGTCGCGGCGGCACCGAACTCCAGCGGGCTCAGGGCCTCGGCGGCCGGGTACATGATCGGATCGTCGAGCATCGCCACAGGCAGCAGCGCGTCGACACGCTTGTCGCCGCTCGGGTAGCCGTGGCTCAGCACTTCGAGCTTGTTGTGCTGCGGATCGAGCAGGTAGTTGATGAACGCGTAGGCGGCATCCTTGTGCTCCGAGCTTTTCGGGATGGCGAAGAAGTCGCTCCACAACTCGCCACCTTCCTTGCCCAGCTCGAACTGCATTTGCGCGTTGTCGCGGTGCAATTGCGAGGCATCGCCAGTCCAGGACATCGCCAGCCAGGCATCGCCGCTGCGCATCGATGGCTGGATGTCGGAATTGATCGCGAACAGGTGCGGCTTGACCTCGATCAGCAGTTTTTCCGCGTCGGCCAGTTCTTTCGGGTCCAGGGAGTTGAAGCTGTAGCCGAAGCTTTTCAGCGCATTGCCGATGGCGGTCAGTTGATAGTCGTGGACCATCGTGCGGCCGCTGGCCGGGCCTTGGGCGGCGGCCCAGAATTCCTTCCAGCTGGCGGGGCCGTTTTTCAGCTTGCCGGCGTCGTAGAGCATGCCGGTGGTGCCCCAGTTTTTCGGCACCGCGTAGACCTTGCCGTCCACCGTGCCCTGGGCCATGAACTTCTGCTGGAACGCCGAGGCATCGAAGTTGGGAATGCGCGACAGGTCCAGCGGCTCGATCAGGCCCAGGCCGACGTAGGTGCTGATGGTGTAGTTGGTCGGCACCAGCACGTCCCAGCCACTGCCGCCGGCCTGCAATTTGGCGAGCATTTCTTCGTTGGAACCGAACACGCTCATCGACACCCGGGCGCCGGTTGTCTTGGCGAAGGTGTCGAGGTTTTCCTGGCTGTGGTAGTTCGGCCAGGTCGCCAGCGACAGGCGATCACCGAGCTTGGTTTGCTCGGCGGCCTCGGCGGTGGAGGTCAGCAGGCCGGGCATGTTGGTCGCGACCACGGCAGCGGCGATCCCCAGGCCCGTGCGGCCAAGGAATTCTCGGCGACTGATTGAGCCGTTCTGCCAGCTGCGCAGGGTTTTGATAAAAGTCTTCTGGTCCATAGCACGCTCCACATCCGGTTGATGAAACGAATCGATGATTTACAACGCCATGGCCAGGCCATTGGCGTGATCCCAGCCGACGCGCACTGGCGCGCCGTGTTCGAATGCATTGGCGCCGTGATCCTGCTGGCGCGGCACCCGCACGCAGACCACGCCGAAGGCCTGGGTGCGCACGCGGTATTCGGTGGAATTGCCCAGGTAGATGCGGTCCTCGACGCAGCCTTGCAGCTTCACTTCCCGGGCCATCTCGGCGTTGGCCCTGGCGATGCTGATCAGCTCCGGCCGCACCGCAATGCAACCGGCGGCGTTGGCGCTCAAGGCTTTGCCGGTGGGGGTGAGGGGGCTGGTCAGCTCCAGCCCTTGCTCGGTGCGCAGCACCACCGAGTTGCCGTTGAGCTGGCGCACGGTGCCGTCGAACAGGTTGGACTCGCCGATAAAATCAGCCACGTAACGGCTGGCCGGGGCTTCGTAGAGTTGTTCCGGGGTGGCGGTCTGGATGATCGAACCGTTGTGCATCACGCTGATGCTGTCGCTCATCGACAGGGCTTCTTCCTGGTCGTGGGTGACCAGCACAAAGGTGATGCCGACCTCGCGCTGCAAACGCAGCAATTCCGATTGCATCTCCTTGCGCAGCTTGCGGTCCAGCGCAGCCAGCGGTTCGTCGAGCAGCAACACGGTTGGCTTGTTGACCAAGGCGCGGGCGAGGGCGACACGCTGTTGCTGGCCGCCGGACAATTCACTCGGCTTGCGCTGGCCAAAGCCGCTGAGGCGCACCATTTCCAGCGCCTCATCGGCCATGCGCAGTTGCTGTTTTTTGTCCGGGCGTGGATTGCGATAACGCAGGCCGTAGGCAATGTTCTGCGCCACGGTCAAATGCGGGAACAGCGCGTAATGCTGGAACACCATGTTCACCGGCCGTTCGAACGCCGGCACGCCGGCCACACTTTTGCCGGCCAGTCGCACCTCACCGCTGGTGGGCTGTTCGAAGCCGGCGATCATGCGCAGGGTGGTGGTCTTGCCACAGCCCGAGCCGCCGAGAAAGGAATGAAACGAGCCACGCCGCACCGCGAAATCCAGACCGCTGACGGCCTGCACCTCGCCATAGCGTTTGACCACATTGCAGAATTCGATATCGCTTGGCGGGGTGTTGTTCACGAGGCGGGCTCCCTTGCAGTGATGAATCAGTGCGTCGGGGGCCAAACTAGCAATCGGGGTTTTGCGGTGTATATATCCCTTGGGGGATAGGAGGGGGGTGGAGCAGGTGTTCAGTAGGTGTGCAGCGTAGAGATCACACGCGACAGGCTGCATTTGAGGTTCTGGTGTGCAAGTTCGACATTCTCATTCATTTCAGTAAGCGGGTATCCAGTCCAAAACGCTCCTGCGAAACAAGCTTGAATTGATCCGCCGCCAAATCACAGCTAACGAGTAGGTTCCAAGAGTGGCGGGTAACTGCGGACGGGATAAGCACGAACGGGTGTTCGGCCAGTAGCTCATCAGCGAAATGCTGTTGATTGGGCGAAAGTTCAGATGGGATTAGCCAGTTAGGGTTCGGTACATCTTCAGGTTGAACAACTTTGATGACATTCGAATCCAGCACTTCGAAACACGTCAGCACATAAGGCACCCTGTCGAGCGTATCGAAGCCTGCGTGGGTGGCGACCTCTAAAATCGCCGTAGCCGGGTCGGCCGAAGCGTAAATAACCCGGCGGCCGGGAGGGTTCCATCGGCCACCGGATAGTTGCGCACCAATGCCGCTATCCCATGTGTCCTTGAAAACCGCACGGTCCAGACGCCAAGCGTGCCACTTCCCATCCCAAGGCAAAGGATTCATTGATAAACCCCGTGTTCAATTCGGGTCAGGTAGTCCTCTACCACCTGGAAACCCAGCGAGTTGTCGATCAGTTCCAGCGGAATATGACCCTCCAGGTACTTGCAGGGTTTCTTCAGCCAGTCCTCAGCCAACTGCTGATCGCCAAACACATTGATGGCGTGCTCAAGTACCTGTGCATACTGAAAGGCGACGGTGCTTTGTTGCTGGTTCAGCCGAACTGGCTGGGTTTCCTTTGCCAAGCGTTGCACGGTTCTGAGGGATTTCCCGGTAATGCGCTGAACAAGATCGTGCTCCATGTATAGGCCGGATATAGAAATCATGTCCCTGACGTCGCTCAGATCAAAGCCTTCCTGTGTGTATCGGATAATCAACATGCGCGTATCGCCACTACGGCCATGTAGCAGCACCTCAACAGGCTTGCGGGCGACACGCTTTGTCTGCGCCCCTACGACTTCATTTTTGACGGCGGGCATACCGATTACCTCCATGCGACATTTGACGTGATCATAACGCCAAATGTCGCGAGCCGGGTAATTGCCTTTGTCGACCCTTGTCTCGCGCATGTAATCGTTTCACCCTAAATGCCTGAAAGAACGCCTGAATCAGGCGAGAAATCGTTATCCCTGATCAGAGCGGCCAAGTTAAACCTCACGCTTCCGGCCGCCAACCTTAAAAATACGTCAGATATTTCCTCTTCGGTCCTAGGAATTTCAACGTGGGCAAGCCACGTAAATTCAAGGCTGAGACGCGTATGTTTAATCGCTGTCAGCGTTACTTCCCGCAAGCTACAACACCTTGCGTCGTTGCCTACAGGTACGCCAGAATCCGCCGGCTTGTGCGCCTTGGGGCTGGGTTTTATCGTTTGCCGGTCGCTGAAAAACAGTGATCGGGTTTGGTAGCCCGGTGTTACAAGGTGCAATGCGTCACTATCAGCAGCGTTTTTCTGCTCTGCTGCTACATGGTGGCCATGCACAGGGCGCCTTCGGGCGCGCCGGTTTCCTTGTACCCGGTCTACCAACCTGCGTATGGCCACCACCCAACGTTTGGTAGCGTGAGAGTGATGGCTCCTTTTTACGGTACAAGGAGTTTCACTATGTTCAAAGTCACACCCAATCCCCCGGACACTGATCCGGCATCTCCGTACGAAAGCCTCGATCTCAACCTCGGCCCCAACATCATGGCGACGCCGCGCAAGCCCAGCACCATGTTCATCGTCAATCCCGAACTCAATGTCGAGACCTTACTGGTGCATGCCTGCGAGTCGCTGGCCTCGGCCAATGTAATGGCCAACGATCTGGTGGATCATCTGGAGGGGACGAGCCGCAATGCGCTGTTGGGCATTGCGCAAGTGATCATGCTCGGTGAACTGGCAGTGAACCGGGCGCTGGATCGGCTTGATCCGCCCTGACCACAATCTCCGGATCACCGATAGACCTGTGGGAGCGAGCTTGCTCRCGATGGCGRTGTGTCAGACACATGGATGTTGAATGTATGGCCGYCAYCGCGAGCAAGCTCGCTCCCACAGGGGTTTCTGCTAGCCGACAGGTATCAGGCTTGCAGCTTGAGCCCAGGGGCGCTGGATCAGCTTGATCCGCCCTGACCACAATCTCCGGATCACCAGTAGACCTGTGGGAGCGAGCTTGCTCRCGATGGCGGTGTGTCAGACACATGGATGTTGAATGTATGGCCGTCACCGCGAGCAAGCTCGCTCCCACAGGGATATGCGTATACCAATGAACATCAGGCTTGCAGCTTGAGGCCGGGAGCCTGCAACGGATCCTCCGTCAACTCCCGTATAAACAACCCCAGCAACTCCGACTGGCTGCCAATGCCCAGCTTGGCGTAGATGTTCTTGCGGTGAATCTTCACCGTCCCGGGGCTGATGTTCAGTTGTTCGGCGACCGAGGCACTTGAGTGGCCGCGCAACAACAGTTGAACGATTTCCTGCTCGCGCCCGGTGAGGATGTGCGCGCCGAACTGGTCGAAGGCTGCGCGGATCTTGAAGTCCAGGTCCTGTGCCGGTCGCGGTTGCTGGGCCTGACGCAAGCGCCAGGCCTCATTGATGACTTGTTCGACCACCGCTTGCGCGCACTCGACCAGTTGCATTTCATCCCGGCTGAACGCACAGCTGGCGCTCGATCGCATCAACGACAACACCGCCGTGGCACCACCGCCGAGGTCGACGAAAAACGCCACTTCCTCGGCCAGACCCGTCTGCTGGTAATAGGTCAGGAAGTACTCGCCGAGGTAGAAGTGGTCGGGGGCGAACTGGCGCAGACGCCACAGCCCCGGTGCCTGCCCGCGTGTGCAGGCCAGGTAGAACGGATCGAGCAGGTAAGGGCCGCACTGATAGTCATCGACATACACCGCCCGCTTGTCCGCCGAGAACGTATCGAACAACGCCAGTGGCCGGTGATTGCCTTCGTAGACAAACAACACGAAATGATCGACCGGGCAGATTTGCCGAAGCCAATGGCTCAACCCCGACAGCCGCGCATGCCCGGCAGGCAGGTCGAGCAGGTGGGCGACTCCGGTGGTCCAGAGTTTCAGTTCCTTGGGGCGCATGGCGGCTACAGGCAGAAGAGGATGGCCTTTGGATGCACAAAGTACGCCATGGCGGTTTTGCCCGTGTGGCGCGGGGCGGGTGGCGGTGCGTCGTGGCAAAGACGCACCGCAACAGGGCCAGGTGTTACCGAGTGCTACAGGGCGGGTATCAAAAATGATCGGCTGAATCCTTCAGCGAGCACTCCGGGTCGAAGGCAACAGGATCGTCAAAATCCCCAGCAACGGCAGGTACGAACACAGCATGTACACGTACTCGATGCCATGGATATCCGCCAGATGCCCCAGCAGCGCGGCGCCAATGCCGCCGAATCCGAACATCAGGCCGAAGAACACCCCGGCGATCATGCCGACGTTGCCGGGCACCAGTTCCTGGGCGAAGACCACGATCGCCGAGAATGCCGAGGCGAGGATGAAGCCGATGATCATGCTCAACACGCCCGTCCAGAACAGGTCGACGTAGGGCAGGGCGAGAGTGAAGGGCGCGGCGCCGAGGATGGAGAACCAGATCACCTGCTTGCGGCCGATCCGGTCGCCGATCGGGCCACCAAAGAAGGTGCCCGCCGCGACGGCGCCAAGAAACAGGAACAGGTACAACTGCGAACTGGCCACCGACAGGTCGAATTTCTCGATCAGGTAGAAGGTGAAGTAACTGGTGAAGCTGGCCATGTAGAAGTATTTGGAGAACACCAGCAACGCCAGCACCACCAGGGCGAAGGTCACTCGCCGCTTGGAGAGGCCGTGGGTGGCCTTGCTGCCTTGCTTGAGCTTGAACAGGTTCAGGTGGTTGCGGTACCAGCGGCTCAACCCGTACTGCACGAGAATGGCGAACACCGCGAACAGGCCGAACCAGGCGACGTTGCCCTGGCCGTAGGGAATGATGATCGCGGCGGCCAGCAAGGGGCCGAAGGCGCTACCAGCGTTGCCACCGACCTGAAAGGTCGACTGCGCCAGGCCGTAGCGACCGCCCGAGGCCAGTCGCGCCACCCGTGAGGTCTCGGGGTGAAAGGTCGACGAGCCAACCCCCACCAGTGCCGAGGCCACGAGAATGGCCGGGAAGCTGCCGACCATCGACAGCATCAGAATACCGATCAGGGTGCAGACCATGCCCGCTGGCAGCAGCCACGGTTTGGGATGCCGGTCGGTGTAGAAACCGATCCACGGTTGCAGCAGTGAAGCGGTGAGCTGGAAGGTCAGGGTGATCAGGCCGACCTGGGTGAAACTCAGTCCATAGGTGGTCTTGAGCATCGGGTAGATCGACGGCAGCACGGCCTGGATCAAGTCGTTGATCAGGTGTGCCAAAGCACAGGCGCCGATGACGCGCATAACCAAGGGGCTGGCCTGGCTTGCAACGGAGACGGTGGGTGAGGGTGAGCTGAGGGTAGTGGTCGACATAGGCGAGTTTCCGGATAAAAAACGCGAACTGCGAGCGCAAGGCGCAGCCATTTTCAGGGTTCGACGTTATCCTATGGGCCCTGAAGACGCCCGTCTCGCGCAACTCGGGCGCTGACCATCGCAAAAAGGGCGACATGATCAAGCCATTGCAGACATTTCTTGCGGAAATCGACCAGGGCGGCTGGAGCGTTCGCAGCAGTGCGACCGACTACCCGGAAAACTGGAATATCGCGCCGCATTCCCATGAGAAGCACCAACTGATCTATGCCATCGAAGGCGTGATGGTGGTGCACACGGCAACGAGCCAATGGACGGTGCCACCGAGCCGTGGCATCTGGATGCCGAGTGGAGAGGTGCACTCGATTCGCTGTGTGGGGCCGATCAAGATGCGCAGCGTGTTCGTGCACCCCGACGCGAGCCTGGATCTGCCCACCGAAACCCGGGCCGTGAGTGTGTCCGCATTGTTGAGTGAGCTGATCAAGGTCTCGGTCGATTTCGATTTCAACCGCGATCCGGACTCGCGGGAAGCCCGGGTGCTGCGGCTGATTCTGGATGAACTGACGATCCTGCCGACCTTGCCGTTGAACCTGCCACAGCCCACCGATCCACGGATCAACCTGATCTGCACCGCGTTGCAGCGTAATCCCGGGGATGGCTCGACGTTGTCGGACTGGAGTACGCGATTGAGCCTCGACGCAAAAACCATCCAGCGCAGGTTGCGCAAGGAAACCGGTATGACCTTCGGCCAATGGCGCCAGCAAGCGCGACTGCTGCTGGCGCTGGAACGAATCGCCGTCGGCGAGAAGATCATCGACATCGCCGGGGAGCTGGGATACGACAGCCCGAGCGCGTTCACGACCATGTTCAAGAAGCAGTTCGGCAAGACGCCGAGTGATTTTTTCAAGTGATCCTCAGAAACGATCGAGCCGGTACGGCGCAGTCGCCGGCAGGCCGTGAGGCTGGGCTTCGATCAAAGGCGAGGCCATTTGCGCAATCATTTCCGCCGTGACCGCCGCCTGGGTCAGCCCCAGATGCTGATGACCGAAGGCGAGCAGGACCTTGCCGTGGCACACCCGGTCGATGATCGGCAGGGAGTCGGGCAGGGAGGGGCGGAAACCCATCCACGGCGTGGCGGCTTCGGCACTCAGGTCGTGTTTGAACAGGCCTTTGCTCAGACGGTGCAACTGCCAGGCGCGCTCCATGGTCGGCGGGCATTCCAGACCGGCGAATTCAACGGTGCCGGCCAACCGCAGGCCCTCGGTCATCGGCGTCATGATGAACTTGCGCTCCAGCGATGTGACGGCRAACGGCAAGCGCCCGTGTTCGTGGGGCAGCATCAGGTGATAACCGCGCTCGGTGTCCAGCGGCACCTTCTTGCCGGTCAGTGCGGCGGTGAGCTTCGCTGAATGGGCGCCACAGGCAATCAATACCTGGCGACTGTTGAAACGGCCTTGATCGGTGATCAACGACACGCCGTTGTCATGCAACTGCCCGCCCTCGACCCGTTGCTTGAGGAACTGTACGCCGTTGCTTTTGGCGGCGTGGACCAGTTCGCCGACCACCCGGAAGGGATCGAGAAAGTGCCCGGTGCGCGGGAAGAACAAGCCGCCGCGGATCTGCTCGCTGAGTTGCGGCGCGGCATCGCGGACCGCCTGGGCCTGCCAGAAATCCACCGGCACTTGCTGCTGGCGCATGCGCGCCTGCAGCGCTTCGATGGCCTGTTGCGAGTCGGGGCGTTCGAACACCAGCAGCGAGCCGTCTTCTTTCATCAGTTCGGGGCGGTCGATGGTCTCCAGCAACCGGTGCCAGGCGCCCAGGCTGCTTTCATTGAGCGCGCGGATACCGGCCACAGTGCGCTGGAACGGCGCCGGGCGCAGGTTCAACAACAGGCGTGCGAACCAGGGCAGGGCCCGGGGCATGTATTTCCAGTCCAGGCGCAGCGGGCCCATCGGGTCCATGAGCATGGCGGGAAGGCGTTTGAGGATCGACAGGTCGGCGATGGGGAACACCTGCTCGGTGGCCAGGTGCCCGGCATTGCCGAAGGAGGCGCCACGGCCGGGTTCCTGTTGATCGATGACCACCACCCGCCGGCCCTGGCGTGCCAGGCGCAGGGCGCAGGCGACGCCGATGATTCCGGCGCCGATCACGGCAACGTCCGCCGCTGTGTGCGGGCTGTTGAAAAGGGAGTCGTTGGACATGGCCTAGGCTTCTCTCTGGCCGTCGAGCAGGCGACGCAACTGCAACGGATTGCCGTGCTTGAGCGCGGCCGGTAACAGGGCGTCGGGGAAGTCCTGATAGCAGACCGGGCGCAGGAAACGCAGGATGGCGGCGGTGCCGACCGAGGTGGTGCGCGCATCGGACGTCGCCGGGAATGGGCCGCCATGGACCATGGCGTCGCACACTTCGACTCCGGTCGGCCAGCCATTGACCAACAGGCGCCCGGCCTTGCGCTCCAGTATCGGCAGCAATGCCCGGGCGCTTTCCACGTCGGCATCGTCCAGGTGCAGGGTGGCGGTCAACTGGCCCTCCAGGTGTTCGATGACCTCGCGGATTTGCTCGTCGCTGGCGCATTGCACGATCAGCGACGCGGCGCCGAACATTTCTGCCTGCAGCGCCGGGTCGGCGAGAAACTCACTGGCCTGGGTGACGAACAGGTGAGCCTGGCACTGGTTCGGGGTTTCGCCCCGCAAGCCGATGGCCACCGCGTGTGCATGTTTGAGCAGTGCGTCGACTCCGGCCTCGTAGGCGTTGAAAATACCGGGTGTGAGCATGGTCTGCGCCGGGCTGCGTCGCACATGATCTGCCGCCGCATTGATGAAGCGCTCAAGGTCCGCGCCTTGGCGGGCAATCACCAGACCGGGGTTGGTGCAGAACTGGCCGGCGCCTTGGGTGAGGGATGAAACGAAGCCTTGCGCCAGCGCTTCGGCACGCGATTGCAGTGCCGCGGGGAATAGCAGTACCGGGTTGATCGAACTCATCTCCGCATACACCGGGATCGGCTCGAGCCGTGCCTGGGCCGCGTTGTACAAGGCCATGCCACCGCTGCGCGAGCCGGTGAACCCTACCGCCTTGATGCGCGGGTCGGTGACCAGGGCGATGCCCACATCGCGGCCGGAGCCGTACAACAGCGAGAACACGCCGTCGTGCAGCCCGCAAAGTTTGACCGCACGGGCCAGCGCTCGGCCTACCAGTTCGCTGGTGCCGGGGTGCGCGCCATGGGCCTTGACGATCACCGGGCAACCGGCGGCCAGCGCCGACGCGGTGTCACCGCCGGCGACGGAGAAGGCCAGGGGAAAGTTGCTGGCACCGAACACCGCCACCGGGCCGAGCGGCACCTGACGCTGACGCAGGTCAGGGCGTGGCAGGGGCTGACGTTCCGGTTGCGCGGAGTCGACCCGCACATCCAGCCACTCGCCTGCGCGTACGGTGCGGGCAAAGGTACGCAACTGCTGGCAAGTGCGGCCTCGTTCACCCTGGATACGCGGGCGCGGCAGGCCGGTCTCGGCCAYGGCGCGGTCGATCAATTCATCGCCCAGGGCTTCGATTTCGCTGGCGATGGTTTCGAGGAATTCGGCGCGGGCGTCCAGGGACGTCGCGCGATAGCTGTCCAGGGCACTCCACGCCAGGGCGCAGGCCTGTTCGACGTGCTCGCCGCTGCCACCGTGATAGGCCGGTTCAAGGGGCAGATCAGTGGCGGGATCAATGCCGCGGATCGCTTCGCGACTGCCGGGGATGGCCTGCTGGCCGATCAACATGTTGCCTGTCAGAGTCATGGTCGTTCCTGAAAAAAAGAGGGGAGGCGTTTGCGAAAAAACGCCGTACCGCCGTGGGCGAAAATAAAAGCGGCGCGCATTGGCACGCCGCTGTACAGGCTGGATGTCAGGCGAAGTTCTGCTCGGCCGACCACTGCTCGTACCACTGACGGAACAGTGCGTACTGGTTCTCGGCATAACGACGCTGGGCATCGCTGAGCACATCGGTCTCGTTGAAGTGCAGGGCGTATTCCTTGTCGCCATTGAGCACCATCAGGTGCTTGTAGTAGAGCACCAGGTCGCAACCCTCATCGAAGGACGACAGCACGGCGAGTGCGGATTCCAGCTCCCGCGCCTGACGACGCGCCTTGGCATCGCCCTTGGCCGCTTGTTTGCTCAAGGCCACCAGGCGCAACACTTCGCGCGGCAGTGCGTTGCCGATGCCGGTGATGGCACCGGTGGCATTGCAGTTGACGAAGCCATGCACCACCTGGGTGTCGACACCGACCATCAAGGTCACGTCATCGTCCTTGGAGGTGATGTGTTCAGCCGCGTAGCGCAGGTCGGCGGCACCGCCGAATTCCTTGAAACCGATGAGGTTCGGGTACTCGCGGCGCAGTTCGAAGAACAGGTCGGCGCGGGTGGCGAAGCCGTAGTAAGGGCTGTTGTAGATCACCGCCGGCAGGCCAGGAGCGGCCTGGAGGATCGCGGCGAAGTGGGCTTTTTGCGCGGTGGCCGAAGCGCCGCGAGACAGCACACGAGGGATGACCATCAAGCCATGGGCGCCGACTTTGGCCGCGTGTGCCGCATGGGACACCGCTTCACGGCTGTTGACGGCACCGGTGCCGACGATGGTCGGAACGCCGGCGGCCACCAGGCGCGCCACGCCTTCCTGACGCTCGGCTTCGGTCAGCAGCGGCCAGTCGCCCATGGAACCGCAATACACCACGGCGCTCATGCCGATGTCGATCAGCTCGCGACCCTTGGCCACCAGCGCGTCGAAGTCCGGCTTGCGTTCGGCGGTGCACGGAGTCATCAGTGCAGGGATGCAGCCAGTGAAAATGTTATCGCTCATTGTGTAGTCACTCCTTGAAGCGTTCATTCAGATCGGGTTAGGGAAAAGGCGTGGCGGCTCAAATGCCCCACGCAAAGGGGTCCTGTTCGTCGATCAGCAAGGTGCTGTCGGCGGTCATGCAGGCGCGGCCAGTGATGAAAGGGATGATGCGTTCGCCCTCCCATTCGTAGCTGCCGACGAATTGGCTGGCGGTGATGCTGGCCTGGACCCAGCGTTCACCGGCGGCCAGTTTTCCGTCGGCTGCCAGGCATGCCAGTTTCGCGCTGGTGCCGGTCCCGCAGGGCGAGCGGTCGTAGGCCTTGCCGGGGCACATGACAAAGTTGCGGCTGTCGGCGTGGTCGTCGTCGGCGAACAGTTCGATGTGGTCGATCAGCGCGCCGTCTTCGCCGTGGATGCCTTGAGCTTCCAGGGCCTTGAGCATTGCCCAGGTGTACTCGGTGAGGAACTCGACGTTGTCCATCTGCAACGCCTGACCGTGATCGGACACCAGGAAAAACCAGTTGCCGCCCCAGGCGATGTCGCCGTACACGCGGCCATGCCCCGGCACTTGGACCGGCACCTGTTGGCGGTAGCGGTAGGCGGGCACGTTGCGCAGGGTGACGTTGCCGTCCTCATGCAACGTGGCGCTGACCGGGCCGACCGGTGTATCGATCTTGTGCTCGCCGGGCTGGATATGCCCCAGGTAATGCAGCGAGTTGACCAGGCCGATAGTGCCGTGGCCGCACATGCCGAGGTAGCCGGCGTTGTTGAAGAAGATCACGCCGCAGGTGGCATCCGGCGACACCGGTTCGCAATACAGCGCACCCACCAGCACATCGTTGCCGCGGGGCTCCAGCAGGCAGGCGCGACGCCATTGGTCATGCTGCTCGCGCAGGGCATCGCGCTTCTCAGCCATGGTCCGGCCAGGCAGTTGGGGCAGGCCCGACATCACCAGGCGAGTCGGTTCGCCGCCGGTGTGGGAATCAATGACATGTACTTTTTTCATAAACCTTTCCATTGGAAAAACTCAGAGGTTTTGCTGGCCTGAATCTCAGCGGGAAGTCTGGATGGACGCGCCAATCGGACGCTGGCCGCTGTAAACGGGATCGGCTTCGGCTTCACCGTCCTCGTCTTCCAGGCGAACCAGATGCGCCGGTACGCCGGTGGCCGCGCCCCAGTAGTAGATGCCCATCGCACAAGCCGCCACGACCACGGTGTCGAAGGGATGGGTGAGTACGCCCATGCCGCCGAAACTGCCCAGCCACGACAGCACGATGGTCACGGCGTAGAAGCCGATCAGCCATGCCGAAGAGCGCACTTGCTGGGCCAGGCTCAGGTGTTGGGTCGGCACGAAACGTCCGCACAGCAGGTACACCACGAACATCAGGATCTGCAGGCCGAGCAGCCAGGACACGGTGCTCCAGCCGGACCAGTAGACGATCAGCGCGGCGATGATGAACGACACCGGGCCGAGGACACCCATGCGCTTGACCTTGAACGGACGCGGCATGTCCGGCGCATTGCGGCGCAGGGCGGCCACCGACACCGGGGCCACGGCGTAGCTCAACACCAGCGCGGCGGAGACCACGTTGATCAGGGCTTCCCAGGAGGGGAAGGGCAGGGTCCAGAACACCGACAGGGCAAAGGTCAGCCACAGCGCCGGACGCGGGATGCCGGACTTTTCATCGATACGGGTGAAGACCTTGAAGAAGGTGCCGGTTTGCGCCCAGCCGTAGATCACCCGCGGTGTCGCGTTCATGTAGATGTTGCCGCAACCGCTGGGGGAGATCACCGCGTCGGCCACCACCAGATAAGCCAGCCAGCCCACACCCAATGCCAGGGCGATGTCGCGGTAGGGCAGGGCCAGTTCCTTGGCGACGCCGGCCCAACCGTTGGCGAGCATTTCGGTGGGCACGCCGCCGAGGAACGCCACTTGCAACAACACATAGATGGCGGTAGAGAGCAGTACGGAGAGGATCAATGCAATCGGAATGGTACGTTGCGGATTCTTCACTTCGCTGGCCACCGAGATGATCGGCGTCAACCCCAGGTAGGCGAAGATAATGCCGCCGGCGGACACCGCCATCTCGACACCTGACAGCCCGAACGGCATGAAGCCCTGGGACTGGAAGTTCTCCGGTTTGAAGAAAGTGAACAGCACGCCGATCACCAGCAACGGCACGATGAACTTGAACAGGCTGATCAGGTTGTTGGCCTTGGCGAAGGTTTTCACGCTGTAGTAGTTGAGCATGAAGAACAGGCACAGCAGGCCGAACTGCACCAGCCAGCCAAGCGCCGTTGGATTGCTGGAGCCGGCCTGGGTCAATGCGGGAAACCACGCAGCGGCATACTGGCGTGCGGCGACCACCTCGATGGCCACCAGGCTGGAAAACGCGATCAGCGTGATGAAGCCCATCAGGTAACCCAGCAGCGGGCCGTGGGAGTAAACCGGGTAGCGAATCACACCGCCGGCACGGGGCAGCGCCGCGCCGAGTTCACAGTAGACGATGCCCAACAGCAGCACCRCAAAACCGCCCAGCAGCCAGGAAAAGATCCCCGCCGGCCCCGCGATGGCGGACACGTGACTGGCTGCGAACAGCCAGCCGGAGCCGAAGATCGCCCCCAGTCCGATAAACGTAAGGTCTATCAACGAAAGTTGTTTTTTGAACTTGCCTTGGCCTGACATGGCATCGCCTTCTTGTGAGTTATTGGATAGGCAGGTGTGCACTTCAAATCGCCCTTTTCGGTTTTGCCGAGGAGGGCGGTGGCCATAGAGTGAACTCGGCGGCTTACTCGCGATTGATGTTTTCCTTGGGTGTCGATGACGAAATCAGCACAATGGGCAATGTCCGATTTTTGCGAGGGGGCGGTTGATGACTCAGGATGCGTTTGCGCTGTTGTGCCAGGGCGACGACTCGAACCGCCCCGAATCCATCGAACAACTGCTGGCCGGCGTGGCGCTGCTGCTGCCCATGCTCGATGTCATTCCCAATGCGGCGATCTTCATCAAGGATGTGCAGGCGCGCTATGTCATGGCCAATCGCACGCTGGTGCAACGCTGTGGCTTGAAGCAGCTAAAACCTCTGCTGGGGAAAACCAGCGCCGAGGTGTTTCCCGAACAATTGGGGCCTGGTTACACCGAGCAGGACCGGCGAGTGCTGGAGCAGGGTTTTGTACTGGAAGACCAGCTGGAGTTGCATCTGTACGGCAGCCGCGAGCCGGGCTGGTGCCTGACCCATAAACGACCCTTGTATAACCGCCACAATGAAATCATCGGCTTGGCGGGCATCTCGGTCGATCTGCAATCGGCCAGTGATACGCACCCGGCGTACCAGCGCCTGGCGGCGGTGGACGAACACATTCGCGCGCATTTCAACCGTCGCGTCACCCTCGGCGAGTTGACGCGGATCGCCGGCATTTCAGTGGCGCAGCTGGAACGCTACTGCAAGCGCGTGTTCCACCTGACGCCCCGGCAGATGATCCAGAAGGTTCGCCTGGAGCATGCGCATCGGTTGCTCCACACCGATATGCCGATCACCGAGGTTGCCCTGCAGTGCGGCTATACCGACCACAGCGCGTTCACCCGGCAGTTCAAGGCCTTGACCGGCTTCACCCCGCGCCAGTACCGCCAGGCCACGGGACACGAGCAGCCGTCCGGTCTGGATTAGCGACGCGCCAGGGATCGCCCTGTAAACTGGCCGCGCAAAAGGCGCCTGCCTTATCCTTTCAAGCAAGAGAACCTGCAATGGCAAACCACGACCTGACCTTTACCCCCGATCCTGATGCGGATTCGATTTCCTCCGACGTCGTCGGTTTCGGCGGTGTGCTGGTCTCCACCCAGATCCCCACCCGCGCCGACGGCAGCCTCGAATTGGGCGACATCACCTTGCAAAGCGAATGCACCCTGCAAGCGCTGAAGGTTGCGCTGGAGCGTGCCGGCAGCTCCATGGACCGCGTGATGCACCTGACCATCTACCTCACCGACATGGCCGACCGCGCCGCGTTCAACGAAGTCTACAAGCGCTACTTCGCCAAGCCATGGCCGGTGCGCGCTGCTGTCGGGGTTGCCTCGTTGGCAGTGCAAGGCATGCGCGTGGAAGTGACCGCGATGGCCGCCAAGGCCTGATGTAGGAGCGAGCTTGCTCCGGGCGGCGTTCCGACGATGAACATAAGGGCGACGCGTGCATACAGGAATGCCCGCGTCATCGTTAACGTCCATCGCGAGCAAGCTCGCTCCTACAAGGATTCAGGCAGGCCGGGCCTACGCAATACACCACCTGGCAGCGCACGAGTGCCGGTCAGGCGTTTCGCCGCTACAATGCACGCCTCGACCGTGACAAGCCTGACTAAAAAAACTATGTCTTTGCCCAAACATCACCTGGAATTGCTCAGCCCTGCCCGCGATGTGAGCATCGCCCGCGAGGCCATCCTGCATGGCGCCGATGCCATCTACATCGGTGGCCCGAGCTTCGGCGCCCGCCACAATGCCTGCAACGAAGTGAGCGATATCGCCCAGTTGGTGGAATTCGCCCGTCGTTACCATGCCCGGGTGTTCACCACCATCAATACCATCCTGCACGACAACGAACTGGAGCCGGCCCGCAAGCTGATCCACCAGTTGTACGACGCCGGCGTCGATGCGCTGATCGTCCAGGACCTGGGGGTGATGGAGCTGGATATTCCGCCGATCGAACTGCACGCCAGTACCCAGACTGACATCCGTACCCTGGAGCGGGCGAAGTTCCTCGATCAGGCCGGTTTCTCGCAACTGGTGCTGGCCCGTGAGTTGAATCTCCAGGAGATCCGCGCCATTGCCGACGAAACCGATGCGGCCATCGAGTTCTTTATCCATGGCGCGTTGTGCGTGGCGTTTTCCGGCCAGTGCAATATTTCCCACGCCCAGACCGGGCGCAGCGCCAACCGTGGCGACTGCTCGCAAGCCTGCCGTCTGCCGTACACCCTCAAGGACGAAAAGGGCGGCGTGATCGCTTACGAAAAGCACCTGCTGTCGATGAAGGACAACAACCAGAGCGCTAACATCCGCGCCCTGGTCGAGGCCGGCGTGCGTTCGTTCAAGATCGAGGGCCGCTACAAGGACATGGGCTATGTGAAGAACATCACGGCCTACTACCGCCAGCGCCTCGACGATGTTCTCGAAGATCGTCCTGACCTGGCCCGCGCTTCCAGCGGCCGCACCGCGCACTTCTTCCTGCCCGACCCGGAAAAAACCTTCCACCGTGGCAGCACCGATTACTTCGTCACGGACCGCAAGATCGATATCGGCGCCTTTGACTCGCCGACCTTCACCGGTCTGCCGGTGGGTGTGGTGGAGAAAGTCGCCAAGCGTGACATGCAGGTCGTGACGCACGAGCCGCTGTCCAACGGCGACGGCCTCAACGTGCTGGTCAAGCGTGAAGTGGTGGGTTTCCGTGCCAACATCGCCGAGCCCAAAGGCGAGTTCGAGGAAGACGGCGAGAAGCGCTATCGCTATCGCGTCGAGCCCAACGAGATGCCGGAGGGGATGTACAAGCTGCGCCCCAACCATCCGCTGAATCGCAATCTCGATCACAACTGGCAACAGGCGCTGCAAAAGACCTCTGCCGAGCGTCGTATCGCCCTGAGCTGGGTCGCTCGCCTGCGTGAAGAACAGCTGGAACTGAGCGCTACCAGCGAAGAAGGCATCAGCGCCAGCGTCACCCTGAACGGCCCGTTCGGCGCCGCCAACAAGCCGGAACAGGCGCTGGAGCAATTGCAGGATCTGCTCGGTCAACTGGGCACCACGCAGTACCACGCCATCGACATCAAGCTGGACGCGCCGCAGGCGTACTTCATCCCGAACTCGCAGCTCAAGGCCTTACGCCGTGAAGTGATCGAAGCCTTGACCCAAGCGCGGATCGCCGCCCACCCGCGTGGCAGCCGTAAAGCTGAAACCAGCCCGCCGCCGGTGTACCCGGAGTCGCACCTGTCGTTCCTGGCCAACGTCTACAACCAGAAGGCCCGCGACTTCTATCACCGCCATGGCGTCAAGCTGATCGACGCGGCCTACGAGGCCCACGAGGAAACCGGCGAGGTGCCGGTGATGATCACCAAGCACTGCCTGCGTTTCTCCTTCAACCTGTGCCCGAAACAGGCCAAGGGCGTCACCGGCGTACGCACCAAGGTCGCGCCGATGCAACTGATCCACGGCGATGAAGTACTGACGCTGAAGTTCGACTGCAAGCCTTGTGAGATGCACATCATCGGCAAGATGAAGGGCCACATCCTCAACCTGCCGCAACCGGGCAGCGTGGTAGGGCACATCAGCCCCGAAGACCTGCTCAAGACCATCCCGCGCGCGCCGCACTGAGTGACCGGTGAGTGCGCCGCAACGGCGCGCTCACCTGTTGTTCAATACCCTGTGTAGTTGAAGTAAACGAATGCCACGGCAACAGCCAGACCAAACGCTGCCAGGGCTTTTGTTTGTGCGGTTGCCTGAAATTCGCTCGACCCTTGCTCATGGGGTTGCGAGTACGCGGTGGCGTCATGGCGGCGCTGCAGAATGGCCCGATAGGTGTAACCCAAGCCGACCAGCAGGAAAATAGCCATCAGGCCAAGGGTCAGCCAACGTATCGTTGCCGGTTTTCCAGCGGCGGATACGCGCATCTCGTCTTCACAGGCCGCGCTCTCGAACTCCAGGACAGAAATGGGTTGGTAAACCGTCAAGGGCCGCTGCACATCACTGTGTATCGCCGCCATTTGTTCCAGGTCCAGTGCCTGATACTTCCAGAGCGTCATCGATCCTTCCCGGCAGTAGGTGAATGAAGCGGGGCTCRAGGCGCCGATGATGCAGGCATCGTCAATTCCGATTTTTTTCAGGGTTTCCATCGCAGACCGTGTGAAGTCCATTTCGAGAATGGGAATGACGCCGTTGGCAGACACCGCGACCGACACCAGCAGGCTCGCGATGACGCAGAGGGTTGATATTTTCAAAGTCGAGACCCCCTCGTTTTTTGTAGGTTCTTTGTGATAAACGCGGGGTCTGGTTGCAACCTGCTTTTGCTGAAGTCTAGACGCTGGCGACAAACCTGGAGCTGGCGGTTGAAACTATTCGCAGGTTTCGGCGACGGCTTTTTCAGCTCGTTTGTATTCCTGTTTGACGTCGGTGGGGATGCGCTGCTTTTTCAGTTCCTGACCGAGGAAGGGTTGCTCGCCCCTGGACTGGACCTCTGCGTCCTCGGCCGTTATCTGCGCTTCGATGGCCGCAGCATGCTTGTCGATGACGGCATCGACCTCGGCTGCATTTTTGGCGGTATCGAGCGCTAGAACCAACTGGCCGGCCTCGGCTTTTTCGGCTTCGGCATAGGCTTCGACCGTCAACCCGGAGGCCAAGGCTCTCGTCTGGGTTTCCAGCCGATTGAGATGTTCCCGGGCGGCCTTGCAGACCGTTTCCTGTCGCTGGCTCTGGATGTGTTCCCAGGTGTGCAACCCATAGATCGCGGCCCCGACCACCAGTAGGGTTGCAGCGGTAGCCATTAATTTGCCTTTCACATTGGCGCCCTCAGATGACAAGGGGAAGGGTGTTGCGCACACGATTCCCGATTCCATTCGAGTAAGGAAAAGCGTAGCAGACCTGGTCGGGCTGAACGTGTGTCGACCACTCGCCAAGATGCGGTTCAACACTAAGCGTCTGTTTTAAAAAACAAATTGTTTTGTTGGGGCTTCCCAAACGAGACAAAGGTTGGTAAATTTGCGCCCACTCTTGCACAGGCCCTCAGGGAGCCTCTCGCGCAAGCAGGCAACAGCTCTTGTTGCCACTCAAGAAAGCGAGTGCCAGGCACTCATCGCAACAGATACAGGGGCGTCGCCAAGCGGTAAGGCAGCAGGTTTTGATCCTGCCATGCGTTGGTTCGAATCCAGCCGCCCCTGCCATTTTTTATTCCTGCGTAATCAGATAACACTCGACTGACGGTTATTATTCGTCGGTTTTTCCGTTTTTGCGCCCGTTTTCCACCTCTACCGAAAGCGCTCCGGGATGGCCTCGGCAAACGGATACCAGGAAAACCAGGGTCTTGCCTCGTCGATCACGCGCTTGACCGAGGTCCTTTGGACCAACCTGTCGAAATAAGCACTCAAGTGCTGGTAATCGTCGGGAAACGGCACGAGGGTGCTGGCGTAGAACAGCGCCGGGGCGGCGGCGCAATCGGCCATGCTGAACGCCGGGCTGGCCACCCAGGTTCTTGCCGCCAGTTGACGTTCAAGCATGCCGTACGCCGTTGTCAGCGCGGCGCGTTCCCGGGTCAGGTCACCGTTGGCGGCGTTCATTCGGTCAGCGACGATCTTCTGCATCGGCACCTGAACGTGCAGGTCGAAAAAACGATCCCACAGACGTACTTCCAGGGCGGTTTCCCGATCTTCGGGAATCAGCTGCGCCTGGCCGGGATGAATCCGGTCCAGGTACTCAATGATCACGCTCGACTCCGGCACAACCTTTTGCCGGGCGTGATCGCGAAGCACCGGGAACTTGCCGATCGGCCACAGCGCTTGAAGTTCGGCCCGGTCGGCATCGTTGCCCAGATCGATAACTCTTTTTTCAAACTCGATGTTCAGTTCATAGAGCGCGATCAGCGCTTTGTGGCAGAACGACGAGAGCGGGTGGAAATAAAGAGTCAGTGACATCCTTCAAATCCTCGGTGAGATGGAAACCACTTGATTATCCGTCGCCATCGGCCAATGCGCGAGGTGCTCCATCCCGATGTCCGGTGCGGGCTATTCGGGTTAGAGTGCAGATCCTGGCCTGAATATCAGGTATGACGCGTTTAAGGTCATATAACCATGCACCAGATCGGACTCATTGTTTACCCCGGTTTCCAGGTTCTGGGCCTGGCCATGTGTGCCGCCTTCGAGTTGGCCAACAGCGCCGCAGATGAGCCGTTGTACCGCATTGCATTACTGTCCGAACCGGGTGGCATGGTGCAGACGTCCGCCGGTTTTGCTGTGCAGACCGAGGCGTTCGACCAGCGTGCGTTCGATACGCTACTGGTCATGGGCGACAACCTGATCCGCCCGACCACGCCGGGCATGCTGGAGTTTTTGCGCCGCGCCAGTCACGGCACCCGGCGTCTGGGCTCGATTTGCACGGGGGCGAATGCGTTGGCGGAGGCCGGTTTGCTCGACGGTCGGCGGGCGACCACCCATTGGGCGCATGTGCCGTCCTTTCGCAAGGCGTACCCGAACGTGAAGGTCGAGGAAGACCGGATCTTCATCAACGATGGCCACCTGTGGACCGCGGCGGGGATGAGCGCATGCGTGGACCTGGCGTTGGCACTGGTGGAGATGGATCTGGGGGCCGACGTTGCACGCAAGGTGGCGCGGCAATTGGTGGTGTACCACCGGCGTTCCGGTGGGCAGTCGCAGTTTTCGGTGATGCTGGAACTGGCCCCCAAGACCGATCGCATACAGGCCGCGCTGAACTACGCCAAACAGAATCTCAAGTCCGCGCTGTCAGTCGAGGAACTGGCCAGCGCGGCCAATCTCAGCCCTCGGCAATTCAGTCGGGTGTTTCATGCCGAAACCGGCCAGTCTCCGGCCAAGGCCATCGAAAACCTGYGGGTCGAGTCGGCCCGGTTGATGATGGAAAGCGGGCGGTACTCCATCGATGTGGTGGCGACGGACACGGGCTTTGGTGACCGGGAACGTATGCGTCGCGCTTTTATTCGGGCGTTCGGGCAGCCGCCACAGGTGATTCAGCGTGCCAGTCGGGGCTGAATCATGATGTCCTGAAAGGTGGTGTATACGACATTCATGTCGCTATATTATTATCGTAATATTTATCTCGTTGAAACTTTTCCCTCAATGAGATCACCGCCATGACCCTCGTCAAAGCCGCTGCCGTACAAATCAGTCCCGTTCTTTACAGCCGTGAAGGCACCGTCGACAAAGTGGTGCAGAAGATTCTCGACCTCGGCGAGCAGGGCGTGCAATTTGCCGTGTTCCCGGAAACCGTTGTGCCCTACTACCCGTACTTTTCCTACGTGCAGTCGCCGTTCGAAATGGCCGCCGAACACCTCAAGCTGCTGGACCAGGCTGTCACCGTGCCTTCGGACGCCACCGATGCCATCGGCGCTGCGGCCAGGCAAGCGGGCATGGTCGTGTCCATCGGCGTCAACGAGCGCGATGGCGGCACGCTGTACAACACGCAGTTGCTGTTCGATGCCGACGGCTCGCTGATCCAGCGTCGCCGCAAGATTTCCCCGACCTACCACGAACGCATGATCTGGGGCATGGGCGACGGTTCCGGCCTGCGGGCCGTCGACAGCGCGGCAGGGCGCATTGGGCAACTGGCCTGCTGGGAGCATTTCAACCCGCTGGCCCGTTATGCCTTGATGGCCGATGGCGAACAGATCCATGCGGCCATGTACCCGGGGTCGTTTGCAGGTCCGCTGTTCGCCTCGCAAATGGAAGTCAGCATTCGCCAACATGCCCTGGAGGCCGCGTGCTTTGTGGTCAATTCCACGGCGTGGTTGTACCCCGAGCAACAGGCGCAGATCATGGCCGACACCGGTTGCGCCATCGGTCCGATCTCGGGTGGCTGCTACACGGCGATCGTCGGCCCGGACGGTGTGGTGCTGGGTTCGTTGCAGGAAGGTGAGGGCGAGGTGATTGTTGATCTCGACATGAGCCAGATCGACAAGCGCAAACGCATGATGGATTCCCGTGGCCACTACAGCCGCCCGGAATTGCTGAGCCTGCTGATCGACCGCACCCCGCAATCCCATGTGCATGAACGCAGCGCGCATCCGAAGCTGGCCGAGCAGACCGGGCTGGAAGAAGTGATGGGTTAGTTCCGGGCAAAAAAAACAGGGGACTTCATGGAAGTCCCCTTTTGTTTGTCCGCGTTGCAGGTTTCGTTTCAGCGACGCCAGAAGCAACGAGCCAGCAGTGCATCGATGCTGAGCTTGCCGCCACCCATCAGCAACAGCGGCGTGAAGGCCACCAGGTAGATCAATGGCAGTTTGAAGTTGCCGTAACCCTTGTTGCTGATGGCATAGCCTTGGGCAAGTTCACTCAGGGTATGCCAGTCGGCGGGCCAATGGATGGCGGCGGTTGCGACGAGGGTCACCACCATCAGGCTCAACGCCGAAAAACGTGTGCCCAGGCCCAGCAGCAAGGTCATGGAAAAGACCAGTTCGGCCCACATCGACAGTTCCCAGTTCAGCGTCGCTGGAAGGTAGTCGAACGGAAACGGGAAGCGCTCCTGGATATCGGTGAACCAGTTCTGGCCGTTGAATTTCTCCAGGCCGGACTCGAAGAACTCCCAGGCGAGGAACACCCGCAGCGCCAAAGGCGCAACCCAGTCGCCGGCACGGTCGAGGTTCAGGTACAGGCCTTTGACGGCCGAAGAAATGGAGGTGCTCATGGATGTTGATCTCTTTCAGGTCGGGGAGGCGGGGCAACGGCGTGCCCGGTGAGTTGAGCGCTTTGATCGGCCTGGCCAATCGACAGGCGTATTCCATCAATGGGGTGTATCTGTGGTGTGTCGTTGTGGCGGGGTTTTGAGTGCGGGGTGTGTCGGGGGCGGAGCTGTACACATTGAGATACGTAAGCGGCCACCACTTACCCCTGTAGGAGCGAGCTGGCTCGCGATGGTCGTTAACGAAAACGCGTGCCTGCTGGATAAACGCGGTGTTCCGGAGTCCATCGCGAGCAAGCTCGCTCCTACAGGGAAATTGCTATACATTTTCCAACCGCCCACAGCATGGTGATACCGCTTCATGTCTCTTGCGCTCGAACGTCTAGTCGCTGGCACGCCCATCCCTTTCGCCGGTAATCGTGTCACTGTTGTCAGCCCCGAACTGGCGCAACGCTTCCAGCCCGGTGACCACCTGCTGGTGGAGCAGGTCAGCGGCGAGTTGCTGCTGATCCCCGTGGCGGACCAGCAAGCGGCCAGCGTCGCGATCGAGCGCGCCGAAGCGGCGTTTACCGCGCTGTCGGCGGTGTCCGATCAAGCGATCAGCGCCTTCTTCGATCTGTTTGCCCAGCGCCTTGAAACCCCGGAGTGCTGGGCCTTTATCGAGACCGCCAACCTGGCCGACATCGAACGGGCCAAGGCGCGCGGTCGCTCGACCACCCGGTTGCTGGCCGATGAGCGCATGCGTCGCGACATGATCGCCGGCCTGCGCGCCTGGCGTGATGCAGCGGCCAGCCGTGGCAAGGTGATCAGTTGCGTCGAGCATGATGGCTGGAAAGTCGAACAAGTGGTCTCGCCGCTGGGCATCGTCGCGTTCGTCTTCGAAGGTCGGCCGAATGTGTTTGCCGATGCGGCCGGTGTATTGCGCACCGGCAACACCGCCGTGCTGCGCATTGGCAGTGATGCGTTGGGCACGGCCCAGGCGATCGTCACCCATGCACTGAACCCTGCGCTGAGCGACGCCGGCTTGCCGGCCGGTGCAGTGTCGCTGGTGGAAAGTGTCAACCACGCCGCCGGTTGGGCGATGTTCGCGGACCGACGCCTGTCGTTGGCGGTGGCCCGTGGTTCGGGGCGCGCCGTCAGCCAGTTGGGCAGCATCGCGCAGCAGGCCGGCACGGCGGTCAGCCTGCATGGCACCGGTGGTGCGTGGCTGATCGCCAACGCCGATGCCGACGCCCCGCGTTTTGCCGCCGTGGTGCGCAACTCCCTGGACCGCAAGGTCTGCAACACCCTGAACGTCTGCCTGATTCACCGCGACCGTGCCGCTGAACTGGTGCCGCTGTTCCTCGACGCACTCAAGCAGGCCGGCACTGCACGTGGGCAGGGCTGCAAGCTGCACATCGTCGAAGGCAGCGAGTCGCATTTGCCGCAAGACTGGCTGGCTGCAACGGTCGAGGTGTACCGCGCCGAAGGCTATCAGACCGAAGCGCAGGCCGAGCCGTTGGCGGAAGATCAATTGGGCCGTGAATGGGAGTGGGAAGAAACCCCGGAAGTCAGCCTGAAAATCGTCGACGACCTGGACAGCGCCATTGCCTTGTTCAATCGCTACAGTCCGCAATTCACCGTGTCCTTGATCAGTGAAAGTGCCGAGGCCCAGGAGCGTTTCTACAACGCGGTCAACGCGCCTTTTGTCGGCAATGGCATCACCCGTTGGGTCGACGGCCAGTATGCGCTGAGCAAGCCGGAAC
>NZ_JBFUIC010000052.1:0-28631 GCF_056402075.1 Pseudomonas sp. P4_C3 | reverse complement strand
CGGTGATCGGGGCTTTGTCGGCGTTCAGTTCGAGGACGATGTCGCCATGGTTGGTAGTCAGTTTGACTTGGGTCATGATCGGGACTCTTTTAAGGAGAAGCGTTTCTAAGGAATTCGTGGTTTTGGGACATTCCGTCCCGCAACCGGTTCAGCCTGTCTCGGCCAAGGTGCGCAGTTTAGCGTGACAGGCACGAATTTCGAGGCTGTTTTTTCATTTACGGCCTATTAAATACGACGGTTTACAGAGTGCGCTCTGTCAGGTACTTGACGGCATCGGCTATGATAGCGGCTTTGTTTTGTCCGGCCTTCATTACGGCCACGCACTTGTACGTTCAAGGATCCTATGAGCAAGCCCACTGTCGACCCTACCTCGAATGCCAAGACCGGCCCTGCCGTGCCGGTCAATTTCCTGCGGCCGATCATCCAGGCAGACCTGGAATCGGGCAAGCACACGCAGATCGTCACCCGTTTTCCGCCTGAACCCAACGGCTACCTGCACATCGGCCACGCCAAGTCGATCTGCGTGAACTTCGGCCTGGCCCAGGAGTTCGGCGGCGTCACGCACCTGCGTTTCGACGACACCAACCCGGCCAAGGAAGACCAGGAATACATCGACGCGATCGAAAGCGACGTCAAATGGCTGGGCTTCGAGTGGTCCGGTGAAGTGCGCTACGCCTCGCAGTATTTCGACCAGTTGCATGACTGGGCGGTGGAGTTGATCAAATCCGGCAATGCCTACGTTGATGACCTGACCCCGGAACAAGCCAAGGAATACCGTGGCAGCCTGACCGAGCCGGGCAAGAACAGCCCGTTTCGCGAGCGCAGCGTCGAAGAGAACCTGGATCTGTTTGCCCGAATGAAAGCCGGCGAGTTCAAGGACGGCGCACGGGTGCTGCGGGCCAAGATCGACATGGCCTCGCCGAACATGAACCTGCGCGACCCGATCATGTATCGCATCCGTCACGCCCACCACCACCAGACCGGTGACAAGTGGTGCATCTACCCGAACTACGACTTCACCCACGGTCAGTCGGACGCCATCGAAGGCATTACCCATTCGATCTGCACCCTGGAGTTCGAAAGCCACCGTCCGCTGTACGAGTGGTTCCTCGAGCACTTGCCAGTGCCGGCCAACCCGCGCCAGTACGAGTTCAGCCGCCTGAACCTGAACTACACCATCACCAGCAAGCGCAAGCTCAAGCAACTGGTCGATGAAAAGCACGTCAACGGCTGGGACGACCCGCGCATGTCCACGCTGTCGGGCTTCCGCCGCCGTGGCTACACGCCGAAATCGATCCGCAATTTCTGCGAAATGATCGGCACCAACCGTTCCGACGGCGTGGTGGACTTCGGCATGCTCGAATTCAGCATCCGTGACGACCTCGACCACAGCGCCCCGCGCGCCATGTGCGTGTTGCGTCCGCTGAAAGTCGTGATCACCAACTACCCGGAAGGCCAGGTCGAGAATCTCGAGCTGCCGTGCCACCCGAAAGAAGACATGGGCGTGCGCGCACTGCCGTTCGCCCGTGAAATCTACATCGACCGTGAAGACTTCATGGAAGAGCCGCCAAAAGGCTACAAGCGCCTGGAACCGGCCGGTGAAGTGCGTCTGCGCGGCAGCTACGTGATCCGCGCCGACGAAGCGATCAAGGACGCCGATGGCAACATCGTCGAACTGCGCTGCTCGTACGATCCGGACACCCTGGGCAAGAACCCGGAAGGTCGCAAGGTCAAAGGTGTGGTCCACTGGGTGCCGGCCGCGGCCAGCGTCGAGTGCGAAGTGCGCCTGTACGATCGTCTGTTCCGTTCGGCCAACCCTGAGAAGGCCGAAGACAGCGCCAGTTTCCTGGACAACATCAACCCTGATTCGCTGCAGGTACTCACCGGTTGTCGTGCCGAGCCTTCGCTGGGCAATGCACAGCCGGAAGACCGTTTCCAGTTCGAGCGCGAAGGTTACTTCGTCGCGGATATCAAGGACTCGAAACCAGGTCAGCCGGTATTCAACCGTACCGTGACCCTGCGTGATTCGTGGGGCCAGTGATTTAGCGTCAAGGAACTAACGTGCTTACGATCTACAACACGCTCACCAAGAGCAAAGAAGTTTTCAAGCCTTTGGATGGCAACAACGTGCGCATGTATGTCTGCGGGATGACCGTGTACGACTACTGCCACATTGGCCACGGCCGCAGCATGGTCGCGTTTGACCTGGTGACCCGCTGGTTGCGGTTCAGCGGTTATAACCTGACCTACGTGCGCAACATCACCGACATCGAAGACAAGATCATCAATCGTGCCCGCGAGAACGGCGAACCGTTCGACGCGCTGACCGAACGCATGATCACTGCTATGCATGAGGACGAGGCGCGCCTCAACATCCTCAAGCCGGACATGGAACCGCGTGCCACCGATCACATTCCGGGCATGCTGAGCATGATCCAGACCCTGATCGACAAGGGTTACGCCTACGCCCCGGGCAATGGCGACGTGTACTACCGCGTCGCCAAGTTCATGGGTTACGGCAAGCTGTCGCGCAAGAAGATCGAAGACCTGCGCATCGGCGCACGGATCGAAGTCGACGAGTCCAAGCAGGACCCGCTGGACTTCGTGCTGTGGAAAGCCACCAAGCCGGGCGAACCGAGCTGGCCATCGCCGTGGGGCGCCGGGCGTCCGGGCTGGCACATCGAATGCTCGGTGATGTCCACCTGCTGCCTGGGCGAGACCTTCGACATTCATGGCGGCGGCAGCGATCTCGAGTTCCCGCACCACGAAAACGAAATCGCCCAGAGCGAAGCGGCCACCGGCAAGACCTACGCCAACGCGTGGATGCATTGCGGCATGATCCGTATCAATGGCGAGAAGATGTCCAAGTCCTTGAACAACTTCTTCACCATTCGCGACGTGCTCGACAAGTACCACCCGGAAGTCGTGCGTTACCTGCTGGTGTCGAGTCACTACCGCAGCGCCATCAACTACTCGGAAGACAACCTCAAGGACGCCAAGGGCGCCCTGGAGCGTTTCTACCACGCGTTGAAAGGCCTGCCGAACGTTGCACCGGCTGGCGGCGAAGCCTTCGTCGAGCGTTTCACCCAGGTGATGAACGACGACTTCGGCACGCCGGAAGCCTGCGCGGTACTGTTCGAGATGGTCCGCGAGATCAACCGCCTGCGCGAGAGCGACCTGAACGCAGCGGCCGGTCTGGCGGCGCGTTTGAAAGAGCTGGCCAGCGTGTTGGGTGTATTGCAGCTCGAAGCCGATGACTTCCTGCAGGCTGGCGCCGAAGGGCGCGTCGATGCAGCCGAAGTCGAGGCGCTGATTGCAGCGCGCCTGGCAGCGCGTGCCGGCAAGGACTGGGCCGAATCTGACCGCATCCGCGACCAGCTCACTGCCATGGGCGTGGTGCTGGAAGACGGCAAGGGCGGTACGACCTGGCGTTTGGCTGACTGATTGCTTTGCTTATTACAGACAAAACCCGCCTTGTGCGGGTTTTTGTTTATGGGGTTGGACTCCAGGCTTGTGTTGACAGGGCTGGCGCCATCGCGAGCAAGCTCGCTCCCACAGTGTCCGTGTCGAACACAAAATCTGTGGGCATCTCTGAACCTGTGGGAGCGAGCTTGCTCGCGATGGTCTCAAGTCGAGTACCGCCAGTGCGGCTAACCTGTCATTCAACCTGGCGCAACCGCTTGTAAAGGGTATTCCTGCTCACCCCCAATCGCCTCGCCAGATACGAAATATTCCCCCCCGCCGCCTGCAACTGCCGGTTCAAATCTTCGGCATCATTCAGATCCACGGCTAACGGTTCCGGCGTATCGACCGGCTCCATCTCCAGATCAACAAAAAAATCATCCGGCAAATGCTCCGGCCTTATCGGTTGTTCCTCGGCCATCGCCAATGCCACCTGCATCACACTGCTGACCTGGCGCAAATTCCCCGGCCACGGGTGGCGGCTGAACAACTCCATCACTTCGTGACTCAACCCAGCCCACTGACTCAGTTCGCGGTGCTGTTCCCACAAGCGTTTGAACAGTGCCTCTTTATCGCTGCGCTCTCTTAACGGTGGCAATTCCAGAGTCAGGCCGCCGATGCGGTAATACAGGTCTTCACGAAACCGCCCCAGTTGTACCTGTTCGCGCAACGAGCGATTGGTCGCGGAAATGATGCGCAAGTCCACCGGGAACAACTCGCTGCTGCCCACCGGTTGCACGCAACGCTCCTGCAACACCCGCAACAGGCGCGCCTGGGTCGGCAGCGGCATGTCACCGATTTCGTCGAGAAACAGCGTGCCTTTGTCAGCCTTGCGGATCAGCCCGATGCTGCCTTTCTGGTTGGCGCCGGTGAACGCGCCTTTCTCATAGCCGAACAACTCGGACTCCACCAGTTCGGCGGGAATCGCTGCACAGTTGACGGCGATGAACGCTTGTTTGCTGCGCGAGCTGGCTTGATGCAGGGCTTTGACGAACACTTCCTTGCCGACCCCGGTTTCACCGTGGATCAACAAGGGAATGTCTTTTTCCAGCAAACGCTCGGCCTGACGCACGGCTTTTTCCACGCGACTGTCGCCGAAGTGCAGGGTGTTGAGGCTGATGGCCGCGGGTACCGCTACAACCGGTTCGGTGAACACTCGAGGTTGAATTGATGCCTGTTTCGGCCGCTTCAACAGGCACTGGAAGCGGTTGCGCCCCGAGGTCTGCAGGGCGAAGGGCAGGCCTTCGGGCTGGTTGAGCAACTCCAGCAGCGAGACCTTGAACAGGCTTTCGACACTGACCCGCGACAGGCTGATGCCCAGCAGGTTGTCGGCCCGGCGATTGGCCGACAACACTTGGCCAGTCTCATCGAATATCAGCAGCCCCGCCCACTGACTGTCGAGGTTGTTCAGTCCGGTGTTGAACGTCAGTTGGAAATGCTGGCCATGGAACAGGTTGAGGATCAGCCGGTTTTCCACGGTCTGGCTCATCATCTTGACCATGCCCAGGGTGTGGGAGGGCGGCAGGTAGCTGTCACTGGACACGTCCAGCACCGCGATCACCTTGCGCTCGGCATCGAAAATCGGCGCGGCGGAGCCGGTCATGAAGCGGTTGGCCTTGAGGAAATGTTCGTCGTGCTCGATGTGCACCGCTTGTTCACAGGCCAGGGCGGTGCCAATGGCGTTGGTGCCGCTGCAGCGTTCCATCCAGCTGGCGCCGGCGCTGAACCCCCGTGCCAGTTTGGGTTCGATAAAGCGCTGCGTTCCCCACGACGTGAGCACCTGGCCCTGATGGTCGGCGAGCATGATCAGGCAATTGGAATTGCTCAGGATGTTCTCGTAGTAGGGCAGCACTTCCTGGTGGGTGGTTTGCACCAGTGAATGTTGGCTCTCCAGCAATTGCGCAATGCCCGCTGCCGGCAATTGGTCGAATGCCGGTGTGCTCTGATGACTGAGACCGAACGCGCGGCAACGGGACCAGGAGTCCTGGATGATGGCGTCGTGGGACAGCGGCGAGGCAGGTGCGGCCATGGCGGTCGATCTCTGAACAATCTTTATTGTTTTTATGGGATAGCGCCGATCCCTGTAGGAGCGAGCTTGCTCGCGATGSACGTGAGAGCGCCGCGTTTATTCAGGCAGCCCTCGTCAACGTTAACGTCCATCGCGAGCAAGCTCGCTCCTACAGGGGCCGTGAACAGTCCGTAGAGTGTTGTTCACTATTGTTCACTGTCAATGGGTGAACTGTTCAATTGTTCATTTTCGATTGTTCATTTGTGTTCAGCAACGAACGCGGTTTGTACGTCCCGTTCGGGAATTTTAAGCTGAATCAATAGCTTGAATTTTTTGGCACGGATGTCGCTATGTAGCTCCGGTCGCTTGACTCCAAAAAAAAAAGGCCGAGCCATGTCATTAACCCTGGAGCACGTCAGCCGCACCGTCGAGGGCCAGACCTGGATCGACGATGCCAACCTGAGTTTTGAACCCGGTTCCTTCAACGTTTTGCTGGGTCGCACCTTGTCCGGCAAAACCAGCCTGATGCGCTTGATGGCCGGTCTGGACAAGCCCGACAGCGGCCGCATCCTGATGAACGGCGTCGATGTCACCCAGCGCCCAGTGCGCCTGCGCAATGTGTCGATGGTGTATCAGCAGTTCATCAATTACCCGACCATGACCGTCTTCGAGAACATCGCCTCGCCGCTGCGCCAGGCCGGTGTATCCAGCGAGCTGATCCAGAGCAAGGTGCTGGAAACCGCGAAGATGCTGCGCATCGAGAAATTCCTCCAGCGCCATCCCCTCGAACTCTCCGGCGGCCAGCAACAGCGCACGGCCATGGCCCGGGCGCTGGTCAAGGATGCCGAGCTGATCCTGTTCGACGAACCGCTGGTCAACCTCGACTACAAGTTGCGTGAAGAGCTGCGCCAGGAAATGCGCGAGCTGTTCAAGGCGCGCCACACCATTGCGATCTACGCCACCACCGAGCCCAACGAAGCCCTGGCTCTGGGCGGTACCACGACCATTCTTCACGAAGGCCGGGTGATCCAGAGCGGCCGCTCTTCCTCGGTCTATCACCAGCCGCAAACGGTGCTGGCGGCCGAGCTGTTCTCCGAGCCGCCGATCAACCTGATGCCGGGACGCATTGCCGGCAACGAAGTGAGTTTCGCCAACTTCGTGCACTTTCCGTTGAACGTCGATTTACGTCCGGTGGGCGAGGGCGAGTTCCGTTTCGGCGTGCGGCCCAGTCATATCTCGCTGGTGCCGAGCAACGACGATGACCTCGAGTTGGCGGTGACCGTCGAAGTCGCGGAAATCAGCGGCTCGGAAACCTTTCTTCACGTGCGCAACGAGCACTTCCTGCTGGTGCTGCACTTGCCGGGTGTTCACGAATACGACGTCGATGCGCCGATCCGCATCTACATCCCGACCCATAAACTGTTTGTGTTCGATACGCAGGGGCGGCTGGTCCAGGCGCCGGGCCGGCGTGTCACGAGGGTTGCCTGATGGCCGAAATCCGTTTGCACAACCTCGCCCACAGTTACACCAAAACCCCGGTGGGACCTGAGGACTACGCGATCCGCGAGATGGACCACATCTGGGAGCAGGGCGGCGCCTACGCGTTGCTCGGACCATCGGGCTGTGGGAAATCGACCTTGCTCAACATCATTTCCGGGCTGCTCAGCCCGTCCCAGGGCCATGTGCTGTTCGACGGCAAAGCGGTCAATGACCTGACCCCGGAGAAGCGCAACATCGCCCAGGTTTTCCAGTTTCCGGTGGTCTACGACACCATGACGGTGTTCGACAACCTGGCCTTCCCGTTGCGCAATCAAGGCATGGTGGAAGCGAAAATTCACAGCAAAGTGCAGGAAATCGCTGAAGTCCTCGACCTCCAGGCATTGCTTTACAAGAAGGCGCGCAACCTCACCGCCGACGAAAAACAGAAAGTCTCCATGGGCCGCGGGCTGGTGCGCGATGACGTGTCGGCGATCCTGTTCGACGAGCCGCTGACGGTGATCGACCCGCACCTGAAGTGGAAACTGCGGCGCAAGCTCAAGCAGATCCACGAGCAGTTCAACATCACCATGGTCTACGTCACCCACGATCAGCTGGAGGCCTCGACCTTCGCCGACAAGATTGCGGTGATGTACGGCGGGCAGATCGTGCAGTTCGGCACGCCAAGGGAATTGTTCGAGCGCCCGAGCCACACCTTTGTCGGCTACTTCATTGGCAGTCCGGGGATGAACCTGATCGAAGTGCAGCCGCAACCGGGTGGAGTCGGTTTTGCCTCGACCCATCTGCCGCTGTCCGAGGCCATGCAGCAGCGCATCGCCGAGTCCGAATGGAAAACCCTGAAGGTCGGCATTCGACCGGAGTTCGTCCATGTGTGGGACGAAGCCTTTGATGACGCGCTGCGGGCACAGGTCGTACACGTCGAAGACCTGGGCACCTACAAAATCATGACCCTCAACCTCGATGGCGTCCCCCTGAAGGTGCGCCTGGCCGAAGACAAATTGGTGCCGCAAGGCACGGCCTACATCAGTTTTCCGGCGCAATGGCTGATGGTCTATGCCGACGAATTCCTCCTGGAAACCCAAGCCAACATTGAGGTGCAGCCATGAACAAGGTGCAGAACAACAAGGCCTGGTGGCTGGTACTGCCGGTGTTCCTGCTGGTGGCATTCAGTGCGGTGGTCCCGATGATGACCGTGGTCAACTATTCGGTGCAGGACATCTTCGACCAGTCCAGCCGTTATTTCGTCGGCGCCGACTGGTACAAGCAGGTGCTGCTCGACCCGAGGCTGCATGACTCGTTGCTGCGTCAGTTCATCTATTCCGCCTGTGTGCTACTGATCGAAATTCCGCTGGGCATCGCCATTGCCCTGACCATGCCGACCAAGGGCCGCTGGTCTTCGGTGGTGTTGATCGTGCTGGCAATCCCGTTGCTGATCCCGTGGAACGTGGTCGGCACCATCTGGCAGATCTTTGGCCGCGCCGATATCGGCCTGCTGGGGGCGAGTCTCAAGGCCATGGGCATCAGCTACAACTATGCGGCGAACACCATGGACGCCTGGGTCACGGTGCTGGTGATGGACGTCTGGCACTGGACCTCGCTGGTGGCGCTGTTGTGCTTCTCCGGGTTGCGGGCGATTCCCGACGTGTATTACCAGGCGGCGCGGATCGACCGTGCCTCGGCCTGGGCGGTGTTCCGGCATATCCAGTTGCCCAAGCTCAAGAGTGTGCTGCTGATCGCGGTGATGCTGCGCTTCATGGACAGTTTCATGATCTACACCGAACCGTTCGTACTCACGGGCGGCGGTCCTGGCAATGCCACGACCTTCCTCAGTCAGACCTTGACCCAGATGGCCGTAGGGCAATTCGACCTGGGGCCGGCAGCGGCATTCTCGCTGGTGTACTTCCTGATCATCCTGTTGGTGTCCTGGCTGTTCTACACCGCCATGACTCACTCTGACGCCAACCGTTGAGGACCGCGCCATGAGCAAAAGAAAACTTATCCCCTTGCTGCTCTACATCCTGTTCCTGCTGGTGCCGATCTACTGGCTGCTGAACATGTCCTTCAAGAGCAACACCGAAATCCTCGGCGGCCTGACGCTTTTCCCACAGGATTTCACCCTGGCCAACTACAAGGTGATCTTCACCGATCCGAGCTGGTACACCGGCTACATCAACTCGGCGTACTACGTGAGCCTGAACACGATCATTTCCCTGACCGTGGCGCTACCGGCGGCCTATGCCTTCTCGCGCTACCGCTTCCTCGGTGACAAGCACCTGTTCTTCTGGTTGCTGACCAACCGCATGGCGCCGCCGGCGGTGTTCCTGTTGCCGTTCTTCCAGCTGTATTCCTCGATCGGCTTGTTCGATACCCACATCGCCGTGGCCCTGGCCCACTGCCTGTTCAACGTGCCGCTGGCGGTATGGATTCTCGAAGGCTTCATGTCCGGCGTGCCCAAGGAAATCGACGAAACCGCCTACATCGATGGCTATAGCTTTCCCAAGTTCTTCGTGAAGATTTTCATCCCGCTGATCGGCTCCGGCATCGGTGTCACGGCGTTCTTCTGCTTCATGTTTTCCTGGGTCGAACTGCTGCTGGCGCGAACCCTCACCTCGGTGAACGCCAAACCCATCGCGGCGGTAATGACCCGCACCGTCTCGGCATCCGGTATCGACTGGGGGGTACTGGCGGCGGCGGGGGTGTTGACCATCCTGCCGGGCATGCTGGTGATCTGGTTTGTTCGCAACCACGTGGCCAAGGGCTTTGCCCTGGGCCGGGTATGAGGAACTGATGATGGAATGGATGAGCTGGACCGTCCCCACGGCGGCATTCTTCAGCGTGATTGCCCTGATTCTGGTGGTCATGACCACCTGGGAATTACGTTCGCCGAGCATCCTTCGGCGTGGTTTTCTGCCGATTGCCACCACCCGTGGCGATCGCTTGTTTATCGGTCTTCTCGGCAGCGCCTACCTGCACTTGCTGGTAATCGGCGTCACCGACTGGAGCATCTGGGTCGCCTTCGCGATGTCCCTGGTGTGGCTGTTGGCTGTGATGCGTTGGGGCTAGTCGAATCGCTCGGCAATGTTGCTCCGAAACTTAAACAGGAGGTCTCTATGTTCGACAAAAACAATAAGCTGCGACATAGCATTTCATTGGCAGCCATGCTGGCACTCAGCGGTTTGAGCGCATCTGCCTGGGCCGATGCCTACGAAGATGCCGCGAAAAAATGGATAGGCAGCGAGTTCAAGCCGTCCACCCTGACGGCCGATCAGCAGCTCGCGGAATTGAAGTGGTTCATCAAGGCGGCGGAGCCATTCCGCGGGATGGACATCAAGGTGGTGTCGGAAACCATTGCCACCCACGAGTACGAGTCCAAGGTGCTGACCAAGGCCTTCACCGAAATCACCGGCATCAAAGTGACCCACGACTTGCTGCAAGAAGGCGACGTGGTGGAAAAATTGCAGACCGTGATGCAATCGGACAAGAGCATCTATGACGGCTGGGTCAACGACTCGGACCTGATCGGCACGCACTTTCGTTACGGCAAGACGGAATCGATCACCGACCTGATGGCCAACGAGGGCAAGAACTTCACCTCACCGACCCTGGACATCAAGGACTTCATCGGCATCTCGTTCACCACCGCGCCGGACGGCAAGATCTACCAGTTACCTGACCAGCAGTTCGCCAACCTCTACTGGTTTCGCGCTGACTGGTTCGAACGCGCAGACCTCAAGGCCAAGTTCAAGGAAAAGTACGGCTATGAGCTGGGCGTGCCGGTGAACTGGTCAGCCTATGAAGACATCGCCAAATTCTTCAGCGAAGACGTCAAGGAAATCGACGGCAAACGCGTCTACGGGCACATGGACTACGGCAAGAAAGACCCGTCACTGGGCTGGCGCTTCACCGATGCCTGGTTCTCCATGGCCGGTGGCGGCGACAAGGGGCTGCCCAACGGTTTGCCGGTGGACGAGTGGGGCATCCGCGTCGAGGATTGCCATCCGGTGGGTTCCAGCGTAACCCGCGGCGGCGACACCAACGGCCCGGCGGCGGTGTTCGCCACCACCAAGTATGTCGACTGGATGAAGAAGTACGCGCCACCGGAAGCGGCGGGCATGACCTTCTCCGAATCAGGTCCGGTGCCGTCCCAGGGCAACATCGCCCAGCAGATCTTCTGGTACACCGCCTTCACCGCCGACATGACCAAACCGGGTCTTGCGGTGATGAACGCCGACGGCACGCCGAAATGGCGCATGGCGCCGTCACCGCGCGGACCGTACTGGGAAGAGGGCATGAAGCTGGGGTATCAGGACGTGGGTTCCTGGACCTTCATGAAATCCACGCCTGAGAAGCAGAAACTGGCGGCCTGGCTCTATGCGCAGTTCGTGACCTCGAAAACCGTGTCGCTGAAGAAGACCATCGTCGGCCTGACGCCGATTCGCGAGTCGGACATCAACTCGCAAGCGATGACCGACCTGGCGCCGAAACTCGGTGGCCTGGTGGAGTTCTACCGCAGCCCGGCCCGCGTGCAATGGACCCCGACCGGGACCAACGTGCCTGATTATCCTCGCCTCGCGCAGTTGTGGTGGAGCCACATCGCCGAAGCCGCCAGCGGCGAGAAAACCCCGCAAGAGGCGCTGGACGGCCTGGCCAAGGATCAGGACGCAATCATGAGCCGTCTGGAACGCTCGAAGGCACAAGCCACCTGCGCCCCGAAAATGAACCCGGAACGCGATGCGCAATACTGGTTCGACCAGCCGGGCGCACCGAAGCCGAAACTGGCGAATGAGAAGCCTAAGGGCGAGACCGTGAGCTACAGCGAACTGCTGAAATCGTGGGAGGCGGCGCGTAAGTAAAATGGTTGTAATGTGAAAGGCGAGCGGCACCGGAAGGTGCCGTTTTTGTTGGTGTCTGTTCCACCGTCATCGCGAGCAAGCTCGCTCCCACAGGTTTTGTGTCATACACAAAATCTGCGGGTATCCTCGGTCACTGTGGGAGCGAGCTTGCTCGCGATGGGGGCGTTACGGTCAAAGCATGTATTACCGCAGACCGATCAGACCAAAACAGCCAAATCCGTGTACTGAGCAACCACGGAATCGGCGGTGAGGAGTCTCATGGGTTCTGTGATGGCCGTTGCAATAATCAAACGGTCGAAAGGGTCACGATGGTGATGCTCGAGGTCTTTTACGGCAATGGCGTGTTCTGACGTTACCGGCAACTCGATGAAGCCGCTTTCGAGGCAGTATTGACGGATCTCCTCCAGATCGACGTTCAGCTTTCCTAGCCCGAGCTTGATTGCCATCTCCCAGAATGTCGCTGCACTGATGTAAATGTCGGCGGCGTTTTCAATGATCTTTCTGGCCTTGCCAGTTAGCCTTGGATCATCACTGAGAGTCCAAAGCAGAACATGGGTGTCAAGCAGAACCCTCATTCGTGAGTTCCCTCAAAAGCATCCAGCATGTCGTCGGGCAGGGGGGCGTCAAAGTCTTGAGGAAGAACCAGTTTGCCTTTCATCGCTCCGATACGCTGTGCGCAAGGTTTTCCCACGGGAACCAGACGAGCCAGGGCTCGACCATGTTTGGCAATCGTAATGATCTGTCCGGCTGCTGCATCATCGACGAGTTTGGACAGGTTGTTTTTTGCTTCGGCCAGCGGAACGACGATCATGGCGTTTCTCCTGAATTCTGGACAAATATAGCCAGAATTCAGAGCGCCGACAAAGGCAAGCTGACGATAGGTCAAATCGTCATGTGTCAAATTGGGTGAGTAATCAAAACTGCTGTCCCGCAACGTATAGGTTTCCCGTTTCATGGAATGCTCCGAATGGCTTTTCACGCACCATAGCGATCGGTAGCAATGATCGGATGTCAGCTATTCCATACCGTCGCTCAAGCATCTTCTTAAAATGGGTAGGGAAAAAAGCTCAAAAGATCGCAGCCTGCGGCAGCTCCTACAGGGTGTAAGCCATCCCGATGTAGGAGCTGCCGCAGGCTGCGATCTTTTGATCTTTGATCCCAAACGCAAAAACGGCACCCGAAGGTGCCGTTTCTGTTTACTACCGAGTGTCGCTCAAGCGATCAACCCGCCAGGCCCGACTGTTGAACCAGGTTCAACAACGGTTGTGGGTACAGGCCGAGGAAGAACGCCAGTACCGCGATGGCCAGCAGCATCACGCCGCCTGCACGTTGTTCCCAGTGCAGTTGGGCGTCGACTCGACGCAGGTTCGGTTCGATCAGGTACAGGGTGACCATCACACGCAGGTAGTAGAACACGCCGATGGCGCTGCCCAGTACCAGGGAGCCGACCAGCCACCATTGGTGCGATTCGACACCGGTGGCGATGATGTAGAACTTGCCGATGAAGCCCGCGGTCAGCGGGATACCGGCCAGGGACAGCATCATCACGGTCAGTACGGCGGTCAGGTACGGACGGCGCCAGAACAGACCGCGGTATTCGTACAGGGCGTCTGCGTCACGGCCTTTGTACGGCGAGGACATCAGGGTGATCACACCGAAAGCACCGAGGCTGGTGATCACGTAGGTGACCAGGTACACGCCGATGGCTTCCACGGCCAGACCCTTGCTCGCCACCAGGGCGATCAGCAGGTAGCCGAAGTGGGCGATGGACGAGTAACCCAGCAGACGCTTGAGGTTGCTCTGGGTCAGGGCCAGCAGGTTACCGAACAGGATCGACGCGATGGCGATGATGGTCAGCACGTTGCTCAGCACGCCGCTGCTCGCCGCTGGCGAGATCTGGAACAGACGCACCATCACCGCGAACACGGCAACCTTGGAAGCGGTAGCGAGGAACGCTGCAACCGGTGCCGGAGCACCTTCGTAGACGTCCGGAGTCCAGAGGTGGAAGGGTACCAGCGACAGCTTGAACGCCAGGCCGATCAGCATCATGCCCAGGCCCAATTGAGCCAGAGAGCTTGGCAGGCCAGTAGCCGCCAGCGCCTGGCCGATGCCGACGAAGCTCAGGGAACCGGCGTCAGCGTAGAGCAGGGCCATACCGAACAACAGGAACGCGGAACCGGCAGCCGACAGCACCATGTACTTGATGCCGGCTTCCAGCGAACGCTTGTTGAAGAAGGCATAGGCCACCAGACCGTAGACCGGTACCGAGAGCAGTTCCAGACCGACGAACAACCCGGCCAGGTGCTGCGCGCTGACCAGCACCAGGCCACCGGCGGCGGCCATCAGGATCAGCAGGTACAGTTCTTCACGGTTGCCCGGGTAACCCGTGCCGCCATCGCCGAGGTAGGCATGGGCGAGGGTCACACAGGCGAGGGTGGCGACCAGGATCAGCGCCATGTACAGGCAGGCGAAGCTGTCGATCTGCAGCAATGGGGTCACGGCCAGGGGCGCGACTTTCAGGGCAGGCAGGATCGACAGCAGTGCCAGGTTCAGACCCGCCACCGACAGCAGGAAGGTCTGGGAGTGGTTGCGGCGCCAGGCGATCGCCAGCATCACCACGATGATCGTGGCGCTGGTGATCAACAACGGCGCTAGCGCGATAAAGTGTTGAGTCGTGAATTCCATAGCGCTCTTACCGGGCCGAAGCGAGTTGAGTGAAGGCGGTGCCGAGCCATTGCTGCACGCCATGCATCGTAGCGGCAGAGGTATCGAGGAACGGTTGTGGGTACACGCCGATGTAAATCAGCAGTGCGGCCAGACCGACCACCATGATCATTTCGCGACCGTCCATGCCATGTAACACCGCGTCCGATTTCGACGGGCCGAAGTAGGCACGGTGGATCATGATCAGCGAGTAGACCGAACCGAACACCAGGCCGGACGTCGCGATGATGGTGACCCATGGAGCGATCGGGAAGGTGCCGATCAGAATCAGGAACTCACCGACAAAGTTACCGGTCGCCGGCAAGCCCAGGGAAGCTGCTGCGAAGAACAGGCTTAAGGCTGGCAGGTAAGCGATCTTCGACCACAGGCCACCCATCTCGCGCATGTCGCGGGTGTGGGTACGCTCGTACAACTGACCGGAGAGGATAAAGAGTGCCGCCGCCGACAGACCGTGCGCCAGCATCTGCATCACCGCACCCTGCAGCGCCAGTTGGCTGCCGGAGTAGATGCCGATCAGTACGAAGCCCATGTGGGAAACGGACGAGAAGGCAATCAGGCGCTTGATGTCGGTTTGCGCGAACGCCAGGAACGCACCGTAGAAAATCCCGATCAGACCCAGGGTCATCGCAAACGGCGCGAACTCGGCCGAGGCATTCGGGAACAGCGGCAGGGCGAAACGCAGCAGGCCATACGCCGCAGTCTTCAACAAGATACCGGCCAGGTCCACGGAACCCGCGGTCGGCGCCTGGGCGTGAGCGTCAGGCAGCCAGGAGTGGAACGGCACGACCGGCAACTTGACCGCGAAGGCGATGAAGAAGCCGAGCATCAGGATGTACTCGGTAGTCGTCGACATCCTGGTTTTCAACAGATCGGCGTAGTTGAAAGTAATCACGCCGGTGTCGTTGAAGTTGACCAGTACCAGACCCAGGATCGCCACCAGCATGATCAGGCCGGAAGCCTGAGTGAAGATGAAGAACTTGGTCGCCGCGTAGATCCGGGTTTTCTTGCCGTCCGAAGAACTGTGACCCCAGAGCGCGATGAGGAAGTACATCGGCACCAGCATCATTTCCCAGAAGAAGAAGAACATGAACAGGTCGAGGGCGAGGAACACGCCGACGACACCGCCCAGGATCCACATCAGGTTCAGGTGGAAGAAGCCAACGTGACGCTGGATCTCTTTCCACGAGCAGAGTACCGAGAGGACACCCAGCAGACCGGTCAGCATGATCATCAACAGCGACAGGCCGTCGAGGGCCAGGTGCACATTGATGCCGAAGCGCTGGATCCAGACGTGTTTGAACTCAAGCGCCCAGGTCGGATCGGCACCCGGTGCCGGAGCAAATGAATAGTCACCGTTGGCCCACAGCCAGAGGCCGAGGGAGAGCAGCAGGGACATGGTGATCAGCGCAATCCAGCGCGGGAGGGTGGCGCCGAAGCGCTCACCCATCCAGCACAGCAGGCCGCCGATGAAGGGGATCAGGATTAGCCAAGGCAGAATCATGACGGGTTCGTTTCCTTTCGCAAATTCGCAAGGTTCATATCAGACCGCTACCAGCACGACGGCGCCAATGACCAGCACGGCACCAGCAGCCATCGAGGCGGCGTACCAACGCAGTTGACCGGTCTCGGTACGGCTCAGGGCGGTGTGACCGCCTTTGGCCATGCGCGGGATCAGACCGATGGTCTGGTCGAGCGGGTCTTTGCGCAGGATGTGGCTGATCGCCAGGTACGGCTTGACGAACAGTTTGTCGTAGATCCAGTCGAAGCCCCAGGCAGCGAACCACCAGGCCGAGAGGATGCGGCCGATGCCGCTGTTGGCGATGCCGGTGACGAAGCGACGCTTGCCGAGGAACAGCAGCGCGGCCAGCAGGATACCGGACAGGGCGATGGCGCCCGAAGCGATTTCCAGACTGTGCTTGGCTTCGCCGCCGGCATGGCCGACGCTTTCCGGCAACACACCRTGCAGCGGCGGAACGATCATCGCGCCGACGAAGGTCGACAGTACGATCAGCACCGACAGTGGCAGCCAGTGAGCGATACCGTGACCAGCGTGGGCTTCGGTCTTCGCTTCACCGTGGAACGCGATGAAGATCAGGCGGAAGGTGTACAGCGAAGTCATGAACGCGCCGACCAGACCCGCGTAAAGCAGACCGTTGTTGCCGCTGGCGAACGCTTCCCAGAGGATTTCGTCCTTGGAGTAGAAGCCTGCGGTCACCAGAGGCAGGGCCGCCAGGGCCGCGCCGCCGACGATGAAACTGGCGTAGGCCAGTGGCAGTTTCTTCCACAGGCCGCCCATCTTGAAGATGTTCTGCTCGTGGTGGCAGGCAACGATCACCGCACCGGACGCAAGGAACAGCAGGGCCTTGAAGAAGGCGTGGGTCATCAGGTGGAAGATCGCGCCATCCCAGGCACCAACGCCCAGGGCCAGGAACATGTAGCCGATCTGGCTCATGGTCGAGTAGGCGAGGATACGCTTGATGTCAGTCTGAACCAGTGCGGCGAAACCTGCGAGAACCAGGGTCACACCGCCAACGATGCCCACCAGGTGCAGGATTTCCGGCGCCAGGGTGAACAGGCCGTGGGTACGGGCAATCAGGTAGACACCGGCGGTCACCATGGTTGCGGCGTGGATCAGTGCCGAAACCGGAGTCGGGCCGGCCATCGCATCCGCCAGCCAGGTTTGCAGCGGCAGTTGCGCGGATTTACCGACAGCGCCGCCCAGCAGCATCAAGGTAGCCATGACCATCCAGAAATCGCCGGACTGGAATTTCTGCGGAGCCAGCACCAGCAGTTCCTGGATGTTCAGGGTGCCCAGTTGGGCAAACAGAATGAACAGGCCGATGGCCATGAACACGTCGCCGATACGGGTCACGATGAAGGCCTTGAGTGCGGCGTTACCGTTGTTGCGGTTGCTGTAGTAGAAACCGATCAACAGGTACGAGCACAGGCCCACGCCTTCCCAACCGAAGTACACGAACAGCAGGTTATCGGCCAGGACCAGGAACAGCATGCTGGCGATAAACAGGTTGGTGTAGGCGAAGAAACGCGAGTAGCCGTCTTCACCGCGCATGTACCAGGAGGCGAACAGGTGGATCAGGAAGCCGACGCCAACCACCACACCGAGCATGGTTACGGACAGGCCATCCAGGTGCAGGGCGAAGTTCGGCGTGAAGCCTTCCACCGCCATCCACTGCCACAACACCAGGGTGTAGTGACCGCCTTCCGGCGGGGCGACGTTGAACTGCCAGATCACATAGGCCGCGACGATCGCCGACAGGCCAATGGAGCCGACGCCGATCAGCGCCGAAAGGTTTTCCGAGAGACGGCCGCGAGAAAACGCCAGCAGCACAAAACCGATCAGGGGGAACAGGAAAGTCAGATAGAGAAGGTTCATCCGCGCATCTCACTGGCAGCGTCGATATCGAGCGTGTGGAAGCGGCGATACAGTTGCAGCAGGATCGCCAGGCCAATACTGGCCTCGGCGGCTGCCAGGCTGATCACCAGGATGAACATGATCTGTCCATCCGGCTGCGCCCAGCGGCTACCGGCAACGATGAACGCCAGGGCGGAGGCATTCATCATGACCTCCAGGCTCATCAGCACGAAAAGGATGTTGCGGCGGACCATCAGGCCGACCAGGCCGAGGCAGAACAGGATGCCGGCGACCGCCAGACCATGCTCCATGGGGATAGCAGGCATCGTCATTGCTCCTTGGCTTCGTTGCGGCCCAAGTGGAACGCCGTGACGGCTGCGGCGAGCAGCAGCATCGAGGCGAGTTCGACCACCAGCAGGTAAGGACCGAACAGGCTGATGCCCACGGCCTTGGCGTCTACGGTGGTGTGGCCGATGGCTTCACCGGTCTGGTGGGAGAACAGCACATACAGCAGTTCCACCAGCAGCAGCGCAGCGAGGAGGACCGGGCCGCCCCAGATGCCGGGCTTGAGCCAGGCGCGCTCTTGCTGAGCCGAGGCCGGGCCCAGGTTCAGCATCATCACCACGAACACGAACAGCACCATGATGGCGCCAGCGTAGGCGATCACTTCCAGGACACCGGCAAACGGTGCGCCGAGGGCGAAGAACGTCATCGCCACGGCGATCAGCGAAATGATCAGGTAGAGCAGGGCGTGCACAGGGTTGGTGTTGGTGATCACGCGAAGCGTGGACACCACAGCGATACCCGATGCGAAATAGAAAGCGAATTCCATCTTTCTTCCTTAAGGCAGCAAGCTCTTCACGTTGATCGGTTCGGCTTCATTCTGCGCGGAGCCTTTCGGCTTCCCGGCAATCGCCATACCTGCAACACGATAGAAGTTGTAATCAGGGTTTTTGCCGGGGCCGGAGATCAGCAGATCTTCTTTCTCGTAAACCAGGTCCTGACGTTTGAACTCGGCCATTTCGAAATCCGGCGTCAGCTGGATCGCGGTGGTCGGGCAGGCTTCCTCGCAGAGGCCGCAGAAAATGCAGCGCGAGAAGTTGATGCGGAAGAAGTCCGGGTACCAGCGACCGTCTTCGGTTTCAGCTTTCTGCAGCGAGATGCAACCAACCGGGCAGGCCACGGCGCACAGGTTGCAGGCTACACAACGTTCTTCGCCATCAGGGTCGCGGGTCAGGACGATACGCCCACGGTAGCGCGGCGGCAGGTAGACCGGTTCTTCCGGGTACTGCAGCGTGTCGCGCTTGTGGAAGGCGTGGCTGAAAATCATCACCAGGCTACGAAGCTGGGTGTAGAAGCCATGCACGATGTCAAAAATGTACTTCATGATTCTCTATCCTCACTGAGCCGCGACGGCGGGCGTGTTGAGCAACACGATCGCAGCGGTCACCAGCATGTTGACGAGGGTCAGCGGCAGGCAGAACTTCCAGCTGAAATCCATCACTTGGTCATACCGTGGGCGCGGAATCGAGGCGCGCAGCAGGATGAAGAACATGATGAAGAACGCGGTTTTCAACGCGAACCAGATGAACGGGATCTGCGGCAGGATGCCGAACGGACCGTGCCAGCCACCGAAGAACAAGGTCACCAGCAGCGCCGAAATCAACACGATGCCGATGTACTCGCCGACGAAGAACATGCCCCATTTCATGCCGGCGTATTCAATGTGGTAACCGTCGGCCAGTTCCTGCTCCGCTTCCGGCTGGTCGAACGGGTGACGGTGAGTCACGGCGACGCCAGCGATGAAGAAGGTCAGGAAACCGAAGATCTGCGGAATGACGAACCACAGGTTCTGCGCTTGATATTCAACGATGTCGCGCATGTTGAACGAGCCGACCTGGATCACGATGCCCATCAGCGACAGGCCCATGAACACTTCGTACGACACGGTCTGCGCCGAGGCACGCAAGCTGCCCAACAGGGCGAACTTGTTGTTGCTCGACCAGCCGGCGAACAGCACCGCGTAGACCGACAGGCCAGCCATGGCGAAGAAGAACAGGATGCCGATGTTGATGTCCGCGACACCCCAGGTCGGGGTGATCGGGATGATTGCGAAGGCAATCAGCAAGGCGCTCATGGCCACGACCGGCGCCAAAGTGAAGATCACTTTGTCGGCGAACGGCGGCGTCCAGTCTTCCTTGAAGAACATCTTGATCATGTCGGCCGCGATCTGGAATGCGCCGAACGGACCGACACGGTTCGGACCGTAACGGTCCTGCCAGAGGGCGAGCAGACGACGCTCGACCCAGCTCAGCAGGGCGCCGCAAACCACCACGGCAAGCAGAATCACCACGGCCTTGAGGACCGCGATGATGATGTCGATCACTTCAGGAGTGAACAAGGTCATTGAGCTGCCTCCTGCAGACCGTCAACGGAAAAGCCTGCGATCGCTGGCGGAATGCCGGCGATGCCCGCAGGCAATGCCACCAGACCGGCGCCCAGCTCTTCATTGATACGCAGTGGCAGACGCAGGGTCTGACCAGCCACGTTCAGGCTCAGCATGGCGCCATCGTTGACGCCCAAACGGTCGGCTTCGGACTTGGCCAGCGCAACATAAGCAGCCGGAATGCGTTCCTGAACCGGAGCGGCTTTCGAAGAGTTCTCTTCGCTGCCGAACAGGTGGAAGAACGGTACAACCTGCCAGGTGCCCTGGGCCGGATTGAACGCGCGCGGAACGCTGGCGAACCAGTTCAGCGAGTCACCGCTGCTTTCGATCAGGCGGGTGCCCGGGTCGCCAGCGCGGATGTGACCACCGACTTCGTCCTGGAACTTGTTCCAGGCTTGCGGCGAGTTCCAGCCCGGAGACCAGGCGAATGGCACTTGCTGACGCGGTTCGACCGAGCCCGAGTAACCTTCCATCGAGAAGTTGAACGCGGTGTCGTTGTCTTGCGGAGTACGCGGTTCATGCACGTTGATGTCGGCGCGCATGGCGGTACGACCGGAGTAACGCAGCGGTTCACGGGCCAGTTTCATGCCCTTGATGCGGAACGCGGCGGACGGTGCGGCATCGACAATGCGGTTCAGGATCGAGGTGCTGGAAGCGACAGCGGCGGTGACGTGGTCCAGTTGGGTCCAGTCGATTGGCTGGTTCAGCAGGGTCGCGCGCAGGGCATGCAGCCAGCGCCAGCCTTCGTGAACCAGGATGCTCGCGTCCATGTACTTCGGATCGAAGACCTGGAAGAAGCGCTGGGCGCGGCCTTCCTGGCTGACCAGGGTGCCGTCGCCTTCAGCGAAGCTGGCGGCTGGCAGAACCAGGTGCGCGCGATCGCTGGTGGCAGTCTTCTGATGGTCGGCGACGATCAGCACTTTGGCGGCGGTCAGGGCAGCATCGACACGGGCTTTGTCGGTACGGGTGTACAGATCGTTTTCCAGCACGACGATGGCGTCGGCCTTACCGTCGATCACCGCTTGTAGCGCGGCATCAACCGATTCGCCACCGAGCATGGCCAGGCCGAGGCTGTTGGCCTCTGGCACGATCAGGCTGATGGAACCGTCCTTCTCGCGCAGCTTCAGAGCTTTGGCAATGTTGGCAGCAGCCTCAATCAGCGCCTTGGAGCCCAGAGAGGTACCGGCGATGATCAGTGGGCGCTTGGCAGCGAGCAGGGCGTCGGCGATGCGCTTGGCCAGCTCGAGTGCTTCGCTGTCCAGGCCTTCAACGGCAGGAGCGCTGGCGTCGAGGGCGTGAGCTACGGCGAAACCGATGCGGGCCAGGTCGTCTGGAGCGGCGTGAACGCACTCTTCGGCGATGTCGTCGAGCTTGGTTTCAGCGATGCTTGCGATGAACAGCGGGTTCAGCGCGTGCTGGCCGATGTTCTTCACGGCGGCGTCGAGCCAAGGCTGGACGCGCATGGCGTCGGCCATGTCTTCGGCCTTGCCCTTGACCGATTGGCGCAGGGACAGGGCCATGCGCGCAGCAGTCTGGGTCAGGTCTTCACCGAGGACGAACACGGCGTCGTGGTCTTCGATGTCGCGCATGTTCGGCACTGGCAGCGGGCTGTCTTTCAGCACTTGCAGGACCAGACGGATGCGTTCCAGTTCGGAGGCTTCGATACCCGAGTAGAAGTGTTCGGCGCCGACCAGTTCACGCAACGCGTAGTTGCTTTCGAGGCTGGCGCGAGGCGAACCGATACCGACGATGTTGCGGCCGCGCAGCAGGTCAGCGGCTTTATCCAGCGCTTCGTCGAGGCTCAGCTTGGTGCCGTTGGCCAGCAGCGGTTGACGCGGGCGGTCTTCGCGGTTGACGTAGCCATAGCCGAAACGGCCACGGTCGCACAGGAAGTACTGGTTCACCGAACCGTTGAAACGGTTTTCGATACGACGCAGTTCACCGTAACGCTCGCCCGGGGAGATGTTGCAACCGCTGGAGCAGCCATGGCAGATGCTCGGCGAGAACTGCATGTCCCACTTGCGGTTGTAGCGCTCGGAGTGAGTCTTGTCGGTGAACACACCGGTCGGGCAGACCTCGGTGAGGTTGCCGGAGAACTCGCTTTCCAGGGTGCCGTCTTCAACGCGACCGAAGTACACGTTGTCGTGGGCGCCGTATACGCCCAAGTCGGTGCCGCCGGCGTAGTCTTTATAGAAGCGCACGCAACGGTAGCAAGCGATGCAGCGGTTCATTTCGTGGGAAATGAACGGGCCCAGTTGCTGGTTCTGGTGGGTACGTTTGGTGAAGCGGTAACGGCGCTCGTTGTGGCCGGTCATTACCGTCATGTCTTGCAGGTGGCAGTGACCGCCTTCTTCACAGACCGGGCAGTCGTGAGGGTGGTTGGTCATCAACCATTCAACAACGCTGGCGCGGAAGGCCTTGGACTCTTCATCTTCGATGGAGATCCAGGTGCCGTCGGTGGCAGGGGTCATGCAGGACATCACGATACGACCACGGGTGTCGTTCTCGTCGGTGTACTGCTTGACCGCGCACTGGCGGCAAGCGCCAACGCTGCCAAGGGCAGGGTGCCAGCAGAAATAAGGGATATCGAGGCCTAGCGACAGACATGCCTGTAACAGGTTGTCTGCCCCATCGACTTCGAGCTCTTTGCCGTCTACGTGGATAGTGGCCATGGTTCAAAGTTCTTCGTTGGCCCGGTGTCAGCGGGCGTGGCTAATGGAATCTTGTTATCCGCGTGAATCAACACAGCCGTTAAAGGCGTCATCACACGAAAAGCGAAGGGCACGGACCCTTCGCCTTTTTTAAGCGTTTACGCGCCGACCAGGATCGGCCTTGCCAGAGGCGGGACGGCGGCGCTGACTGGCGCGATACCGGCTTCGAACTCATGGCGGAAGTATTTGATCGCGCTGCCCAACGGCTCCACGGCGCCCGGTGCGTGAGCACAGAAGGTCTTGCCTGGGCCGAGGAAGCCGACCAGACCCAGCAGGGTCTCGATGTCGCCGGCTTGCCCTTCACCGTTCTCGATGGCCATCAGGAGCTTGACGCTCCATGGCAAGCCATCGCGGCACGGGGTGCAGAAGCCACAGGACTCGCGGGCGAAGAACTGTTCCATGTTGCGCAGCAGGGACACCATGTTGACGCTGTCGTCCACCGCCATGGCCAGGCCGGTACCCATACGGGTGCCCACTTTGGCGATGCCGCCGGCGTACATTTGTGCGTCCAGGTGTTCCGGCAACAGGAAGCCGGTACCGGCGCCGCCAGGCTGCCAGCACTTGAGCTTGTAACCGTCGCGCATGCCGCCGGCGTAGTCTTCGAACAGCTCGCGAGCGGTGACGCCGAATGGCAGTTCCCACAGGCCCGGGTTCTTCACCTTGCCGGAGAAGCCCATGAGCTTGGTGCCCATGTCTTCACTGCCTTCGCAGGCCAACGATTTGTACCAGTCCACGCCGTCGGCAATGATCGCCGGCACGTTGCACAGGGTCTCGACGTTGTTCACGCAAGTCGGCTTGCCCCACACGCCAACGGCGGCCGGGAACGGCGGCTTGGAGCGCGGGTTGGCGCGGCGGCCTTCGAGGGAGTTGATCAGTGCGGTTTCTTCACCGCAGATGTAACGCCCGGCGCCAGTGTGGACGAACAGTTCGAAATCAAAACCCGAACCCAGGATGTTCTTGCCCAGCAGGCCAGCTGCCTTGGCTTCTTCCACGGCACGGTTCAAGTGCTTGGCGGCGGTGGTGTACTCGCCACGCAGGAAGATGTAGCCACGGTAGGTTTTCAGCGCGCGGGCACTGATCAGCATGCCTTCGATCAGCAGATGGGGCAGTTGCTCCATCAGCATGCGGTCTTTCCAGGTGTTCGGCTCCATTTCATCCGCGTTGCACAGCAGGTAGCGGATGTTGATGGATTCGTCCTTTGGCATCAGGCCCCACTTCACGCCAGTGGGGAAGCCTGCACCGCCGCGGCCCTTGAGGCCGGAGTCTTTCACGGTCTGGACGATGTCGTCCTGAGCCATGTCGGCGAAGGCCTTGCGCGCAGCGGCGTAACCGTTCTTGGCCTGGTACTCGTCGAGCCATACGGCTTCGCCGTCGTCACGCAGACGCCAGGTCAGTGGGTGAGTCTCGGCCGAACGTTTGATGAGGTTGGCCGGACCGAAGGAAGTCAGGGTCATACGTAGCCCTCGAGCAATTTGGCAACGCCTGCTGGCTGCACATCACCGAAAGTGTCGTCGTCGATCATCAACGCCGGCGCCTTGTCGCAGTTGCCGAGGCAGCAGACCGGCAGCAGGGTGAAACGACCATCGGTGGTGGTCTGACCCAGGCCGATGCCCAGTTTGCTCTGGATTTCACTGACCACGGACTCGTGGCCGCCGATGTAGCAGACCATGCTGTCGCAGACGCGAATGATGTGACGGCCCACTGGCTGACGGAAGATCTGGCTATAGAACGTCGCCACACCTTCAACGTCGCTGGCCGGGATGCCGAGGATCTCGCCGATGGCGTACAGGGCGCCGTCCGGCACCCAGCCACGTTCCTTCTGGACGATCTTCAGGGCTTCGATCGACGCCGCTCGCGGGTCTTCGTAGTGATGCAACTCGTGCTCGATGGCCGAGCGCTCGGTTTCACTCAAGGTGAAACGGTCTGTCTGGATAAGCGTGCTGTTCATGCTTAGCGGTCCACGTCGGCCATAACGAAATCGATACTACCCAGGTACGCAATCAAGTCCGCGACCATGCTGCCTTTGATCACCGAAGGGATCTGCTGCAGGTGCGGGAAGCTTGGGGTACGAATCCGGGTGCGGTAGCTCATGGTGCCGCCATCGCTCGTCAGGTAATAACTGTTGATGCCCTTGGTCGCTTCGATCATCTGGAAGGATTCGTTGGCCGGCATGACCGGGCCCCACGAAACTTGCAGGAAGTGTGTGATCAAGGTTTCGATGTGCTGCAGGGTGCGCTCTTTCGGCGGCGGCGTGGTCAGCGGGTGATCCGCCTTGTACGGGCCTTCCGGCATGTTGCGCAGGCACTGGTCGATGATCCTGATGCTCTGGCGCATCTCCTCGACACGCACGATGCAGCGGTCATAGGCATCGCCATTGGCGGCCAGCGGCACTTCGAATTCGAAGTTCTCGTAGCCCGAGTACGGACGCGCTTTGCGCAGGTCGAAATCGCAACCGGTCGAACGCAGGCCGGCACCGGTGACGCCCCATTCCAGGGCCTCTTTGGTGTTGTAGTCGGCGACGCCGATGGTCCGGCCACGCAGGATGCTGTTGTCCAGTGCGGCTTTCTGGTATTCGTCCAGACGCTTGGGCATCCACTCGACGAAATCCTTGACCAGTTTTTCCCAGCCGCGCGGCAGGTCGTGGGCGACGCCACCGATGCGGTACCAGGCCGGGTGCAGGCGGAAACCGGTAATGGCTTCGATCACCGTGTACGCGCGCTGACGGTCGGTGAAAGTGAAGAACACCGGGGTCATGGCGCCGACGTCCTGGATGTAGGTACCCAAGAACAGCAGGTGGCTGGTGATCCGGAAGAACTCGGCCATCATGATGCGGATGACGTCGACCTTCTCCGGCACCTTGATGCCGGCCAGCTTCTCGACCGAGAGCACGTACGGCAGGTTGTTCATCACGCCGCCGAGGTAGTCGATACGGTCGGTGTATGGGATGAAGCTGTGCCAGGACTGACGCTCGGCCATCTTCTCGGCACCACGGTGGTGGTAACCGACGTCCGGTACGCAGTCGACGATCTCTTCACCGTCCAGCTGCAGGATGATGCGGAACGCACCGTGCGCGGACGGGTGGTTCGGGCCGAGGTTGAGGAACATGTAGTCCTCGTTCGGGCCGGAACGCTTCATGCCCCAGTCTTCCGGCTTGAAGCGCGCGGACTCTTCCTCGAGCTGCTGCTTGGCCAGGTTCAGGGTGAACGGGTCGAACTCGGTGGCACGCGCCGGGAAGTCCTTGCGCAGCGGGTGACCTTCCCAGGTCGGCGGCATCATGATGCGCGACAGGTGAGGGTGGCCTTTGAAGTCGATGCCGAACATGTCCCAGACTTCACGCTCGTACCAGTTGGCGTTCGGCCAGATGCTGGTGACGGTCGGTAAACTGAGGTCGCTCTCGGACAAGGCGACCTTGATCATTACGTCACTATTACGTTCGATCGACATCAAGTGATAGAACACGGAGAAGTCGACGCCGTTCGGCAGCCCTTGACGCTTGGTACGCAGACGCTCGTCCACGCCGTGCAGGTCATAGAGCATGACGTACGGCTTGGGCAGGTTGCGCAGGAAACCCAGGACTTCGACGAGTTTGGCGCGGGCAACCCAAAGCACCGGCATGCCGGTGCGGGTAGGCTGGGCGGTGAACGCCTCCGGGCCAAAACGGTTGTTCAGTTCGACGACCACATCCTGGTCGTCTGCCTTGTAAGGCGGGATGTACAGAGCACTGCCTGTAGTCATGGTTATTTTATCGCTTTCGGTCAACGTAAAGAATGAAGCCAGGTTCTCGTTCTATGGAAAGAAGCAGATCTGGATCAGACTTCGTCGGGGCTGCGCAGGTTGGTGACTGCGATTCGCTGTTCGCGGCGCTTTTCCTTCTCGGAAGGCATCTCGGCGCGATACACGCCTTGATCGCCGACGACCCAGGAAAGCGGGCGACGCTCCTGTCCAATCGACTCTTGCAAAAGCATCAAGCCTTGCAGGAAAGCCTCAGGGCGGGGCGGGCAGCCAGGCACGTAGACGTCCACGGGCAGGAACTTGTCCACCCCTTGAACGACGGAGTAGATGTCGTACATGCCACCGGAGTTGGCGCACGAACCCATGGAGATGACCCATTTAGGTTCGAGCATTTGCTCGTAGAGACGCTGAATGATCGGCGCCATCTTGATGAAGCAGGTACCGGCGATAACCATGAAATCCGCCTGGCGCGGTGATGCCCGGATAACCTCGGCGCCAAAGCGCGCGATGTCGTGGGGCGCCGTGAAGGCGGTGGTCATTTCCACGTAGCAGCACGAAAGACCGAAGTTATACGGCCACAGGGAGTTCTTGCGCCCCCAGTTGATCGTGCCGTTAAGCACGTCTTCGAGCTTGCCCATGAAAATGTTTTTGTGGACTTGATCTTCTAACGGATCGGAAACGGTTTCCCGCTGGCCAATCGGATACTGCTCGTTAGGAGCATCGGGGTCGATCCTGGTGAGATTGTATTGCATTGCCAAAGCCTCATTGTTTCAGCTTCGCTTGCCGCTTGCGCCGAGCTTCCGGAGCCCAGTCAAGGGCGCCCACTCGGAATAGGTAGACAAGGCCTGCCAACAGAATTGCTATGAAAACGAGAGCTTCGACGAATCCGGTCCAGCCGCTTTCGCGGACGGACACAGACCATGCAAAGAGAAAGAGGGCTTCGATATCGAAGATCACGAAGAGCATCGCGACCAGATAGAATTTGGCTGAGAGCCGCAAGCGGGCGCCACCTGTAGGTAGCATGCCGGACTCGAACGGTTCGTTTTTGCTGCGGCCCCAGGCTTTTGACCCAAGGAGGCTGGAGACGCCCAGCATGAAGGCACAGAGGCCGACAACGCCTAGAAGGAAAATGGCAAAGCCCCAGTTGTGGGCCATGAGTCCTGTCGCTTCGGGCATGCTGGTAATCCTTAACAGAGAGCAAAGGTCTCTGAGCTTGAAAAGAAACAAAGGCAGTGACGATATGTCGCAGCAATCAATCCCGCTGATTTTATGGCTAAACACCCGGCAAGTAAAATTCCTATAGCGAAATTTATTATAGGAATAAGGACATAGCGTGCCTCAAAACCCCCACAGGCCTTGCGGCTCGGGCATTAGCCGGCATTTCGTCAATTATGTTTTGTAGGGAATGTAACGAACATAGTTGTTGCTAAATGATAATCAGTATTGTTTGGCGTGGTTTTTAAACTGCTTGTCCTTCGGATGCTCGGGAAGTTGTCTTATATGGGCGTTACAGCAAGTAGCGGCGGGGCGTGTTTTAGCGGATTTTTCTGACAGAGATGGCGCTCTGGATCAATGTTTTTCCGGATCACCACCATCCCCTGTAGGAGCGAGCCTGCTCGCGATGAGGCTGACGCCGCCAAGGGTTACACCTTCGTGGCGCACCAGCAGGAAGTGGGCACCGGCTACTTCGACGACATGACTACCGTGATCCAGGGTGGCTCGTCTTCAGTGACCGCACTGACCGGTTCGACCGAAGAAGAACAGTTCCACTGATCTGCTTCGCCTGAGACATCAGCCGCTGCGGACCCGATAGAAAGCTAACTGC